>JBATEA010000472.1:0-2377 GCA_049663745.1 Steroidobacteraceae bacterium
CATGATCTCGTGTCCGAAGCGAAGTCTCTTCTTCGTGATGTCAAGCTCGAATATGCGTTCACAAGAAAGGGGAAGCACGAAGTGCTTCGCGGACGTCCTGTCGTCTTCGCGCTGTGGAGTGATGCGAAGCAGGACTGGTCCATCGTGCACATCGAGATCCCCCGGCCTCCGGTCAAATGGAAGCCCGGAAGGAAGCCCATGGCTTTCACCGTGCGCACACCAGGGATCCAGGCACGGCACGTGAAGGGCACTGGTGCCGAACGGCTGATGTTCGCCTTCTCCAGGGACGGCGAGCAATTGAAGGTTTACGGGAGGAAATTCCCGGTGTTCGACAGTGCCCTTCTTGCAAAGAAAAAGTGGAGAAGGGTCGCCGAGACCGCGAAGCCAATCATCTATCTTCCGTTCACCGAAGACACTTACGATCCGCTTTTTGTCAGTGGCGGGAAGGAATACCTGCTTTCCACGGCCCGCAAGGCAATCGAGGAATTGCGTCTCACGAAAGCGCCTTCAGTGGCATTTCCGGGAGAGCTTCTCGCAGATGTAGTGCCCGCTGAAGTGCTCGCGACACTCGCGGTGATTGAACAGACGGATGACGCCGACTATGTGAAAGAGAAGGCGGCTGCGTTCAACGACGTGCTGAGCCAGTACGGACTGAAACGGGAGGAGGCGTACCGGTACAGTGTCTCAAGCGCGTTGGCCCTCGGCCCCATGCAATTCACGAACCGCAGGGGGAATGGCACCTATGCGCTTGTGGTCAGGCGATGCCCTAGGGCAAACATTGACCCGGATTTCGAGCGCGGCGCGACGGATCTTCTCAATGCCATGAAAGCGGCGTTCTGCCTCTTTGACATTGAGTTGGCTCAGATGCGTTCGGAGATCCGCCGCGCGTATCGCGACAACATGGAGGTGCTTGGCATCTTTCCGGTCGCCGGATACAACGGCGGACCGAGGAATGTCGCAAAGCTTTACAGCGTCATGAAGAGGATGGGCGTGAAACTTGAAGACCTGCGTCTCCCGGGAGAGCAGCCCCGGGGAAAGCAAGTGACCTGCCCATGTCTTTGGAAAGAGGTCCAGACAGGGGTCCGTCCCGTGGCGATCCCGAAATACAACAATGAAAATCGTTGGTACATCGAAAAATACCAGAGGATCCTGAGAGAGTTCGAGTAAGAGGAATCGCCTAGAACGCGACTCCGTGCGTGGCGCCCGCCATGCACATCAGCATCGGGATCGACAGCACGAAATTCGCGCGCGAGGCCAGCAAACCGACCTTGCGCGCCTTCGCTTTCTGCTCGTCGGTCGCCGCCACGATGCCCAGCACCTTCTTCTGGTTCGGCCAGATCAGCGCCCAGACGTTGAACAGCATGATCGTGCCGAGCCAGGCGCCGACGCCGATGACGAACTGATAGGCATTGAACTCATCGCCGGCCGTGCCGAGCGAGAATGCCCCGATGAAATTGCCTGCGCGCAGCAGGTACCACGCGCCGGTGAGCCAGGTCGCGAGGGCCGACCAACGGAACCACAGGAGCGCGCGCGGCGCGACGTACTTCGAAATGCCGGCGCCGCCGGGCCCGCCCTTGTCGGCCGCCGCGTCGGCGAGCGCGGGGACCTGGATCGCGTTGAAGTAGTACAGGAGCCCGATCCAGGTGATGCCCGAGATGATGTGCAGCCAGCGCGCCAGCCCGAGTTCGTTCCAGCCGCCGTCGACGGCGAACACGGCGAACGCGATCGCAATGATGAAACCGGTGACGATGGAGCCCTTGACGCTCGTGAGCGGATTCATGGTGTGCCCCCTGGTTTCATTGAAGAATAGGCCAGCGTACCCCATAATTCAATGCGTTAGCAGTCGAAGATCCGCAGCCCGGGCATCCGGGCAAGCCAAGTGATCGAGCGCGGTCCCAACTCGCCCTGCCTGAACATCTGCTCGCTGGACGAAAGCGGCGTCTGCCGCGGCTGCTTCAGGACCATCGCGGAGATCGCCGGATGGACGCGAATGAACCCCAGCGAGCAGTGGGCGGTCATACAAAGGGCGGAAGAGCGGCGCAACGCGCCATCCGATCGGAGCAAATGATGAGTGAAACGGACTTTACGCAGCGCATCAGGGAACAGCTGGATTCGGCCCCGGTCGTGCTGTTTATGAAGGGCACGCCGGACTTCCCGCAGTGTGGGTTCTCCGCGCAGACCGCTGCCGCCCTGCGTGCGGTCAAGGCCCGGTACCACCACGTGAACATCTTCGAGGAACCGGAGCTTCGCGAGGCGCTCAAGTCCTATTCGAACTGGCCGACCTATCCGCAGCTCTACGTCAATGGCGAACTGGTCGGCGGCTGCGACATCGTCCTCGAGATGTACCGGAGCGGCGAATTGCAGACCCTGCTGCAGG
>JBATEA010000473.1:0-2303 GCA_049663745.1 Steroidobacteraceae bacterium
GTCTGAGGCTTACAGGTACTGGATCAGGACCGGCAACACGGCGACGACCAGCGCCAGGATCACTGCGAGTCCGGAACGGTTGAAGAGAAACATGGCTGCCTCCGGTTGTATTGCGGGGGCCAAGTTACCGATTCCTATTGTTCCGATAAACAACCTATTAGTGACTTTATTGTTCATTAATATGATCTAATCAGATCCCATGGACTCCCTGCTAGCCATGCAGGCCTTCAGCCGCGTCGCGGAGCTGGGCTCTTTCACGCGCGCTGCGGATGACCTCGGGCTCTCGCGCGCGATGGTCAGCACGCATGTGAAGCGCCTCGAAAAACGCTTCGGCCTGCGGCTGCTGAACCGGACCACACGAAAAGTGGCACTGACGCCTGCAGGCACGGAATACCTCGGCCATTGCCGGCGCGTCTTCACGGAGCTTCGCGCCGCCGAGGAAATGCTGCGCCGGACGCAGGAACAGCCGGAAGGACGCCTGCGCGTGGACGTGCCGGGCTCCTTCGGCCGGCACATCCTGCTGCCGGCACTGCCGGAATTTCTCGCGCGCTTTCCCGGGATCGACCTGGACTTGCGCTTCAACGAGCGCGTCGTGGACCTGGTGAGCGAGGGCGTTGATCTGGCAGTGCGCGCCGGCACCGTAACCGATCCGAATCTGGTGGCGTTGCGCATTTCCGGCTCGCGTTGGATCACCTGCGCGTCGCCGGCGTATCTCGCCAGGTACGGCCGCCCGCAGCGCATCGCGGATCTCGCCGATCACTTACTGATCGGCTCGATCCCGGCGGACGGTGCGCAGCCGCGGCCGTGGATGTTCGCGACCGAACCCGATCCACCTTTCGAACCACAATTCCGCATGACCGTCAACGAGGCAGAGGCCGTGATGCTTGCGGCCGCCCGGGGCGTCGGCATCACGCAGACCATGGACCTGCTCGCGGCGCGAGAGCTTGTCGACGGCAACCTCGTGACCGTCCTGACCGAGCACACGCGACTGGGGCCAGCTTTCTCGATTGTCCACACGCCCGCTGCGCAGCGGCTTGCACGGGTCCGGGTTTTCTCCGAGTTCCTGCGCGGCCTCTGCGAGTACGTCGTGCAGCGCGCGGCGGCGCATACCGGCCTGC
This sequence comes from Steroidobacteraceae bacterium, assembly GCA_049663745.1. Taxonomy (GTDB): domain Bacteria; phylum Pseudomonadota; class Gammaproteobacteria; order Steroidobacterales; family Steroidobacteraceae; genus SCUD01. The sequence goes on from JBATEA010000473.1 coordinate 1,119, forward strand.
GGCCGGTCCCCTGAGCCGTGCTAGCATCCGAAGCCACATGAACGCCCGCGAAGAGCAGGCCGCGACGGCCCCCACCGCGCGCTGGTCCAAAGTCCGCGATTACTTCGCACTGACCAAGCCCAAGGTCGTCTCGCTGATCATGTTTACGGCGATCGTCGGCATGTTCCTCGCCGTGCCCGGCTTCCCGCCCGCGGGCGCGCTCGCCTGGGGCACGATCGGCATCGCGCTTGCCGCTTCCTCCGCCGCCGCGATCAATCACGTGCTGGACCGGCGCATCGACGCGGAGATGGCGCGTACGCGACGGCGGCCTTTGCCGCGCGGCACGGTTTCCGAAGCCTACGCGCTGTCCTTTGCATTCGTGCTGGGCGCGGGTTCGATGTTGATCCTCGCGCTCTTGGTCAATCCGCTGACGGCGATCCTGACCTTCTTCTCGCTGATCGGTTACGCGATCGTCTACACCGTGTGGCTGAAGCGCGCGACGCCGCAGAACATCGTGATCGGCGGAGCCGCCGGCGCGGCACCGCCGGTGCTCGGCTGGGCCGCGGTCACGGGCAGCGTCGATTCCAATGCTCTCTTGCTGTTCCTGATCATCTTTGCCTGGACACCGCCGCATTTCTGGGCGCTCGCAATCGCGCGGCGCGACGAGTACGCGCGGGTCGGCATCCCGATGCTGCCGGTCACCCACGGCGTCGAGTACACCAAGCTCTTCATCTGGTATTACACGATCCTGCTGACGGTCGTGACGGTCATGCCCTGGCTGACCGGCATGGCCGGGCTCGCGTACCTGGCGGCGGCGCTGGTGCTCGACGGCGTGTTCCTGCGCCACTCCTGGGCGCTGCGCGTGTCCGATCGCGCGGATCTCCCGATGCGCACATTTCGTTATTCAATCAATTACCTGGCGCTGCTGTTCGCGGCGTTGCTGGTCGACCACTACCTGCCGCGCGCGTTTTCCTGAAGTAGACTGCGGCCGATGGACTGGGGCTTCATCGATCCGCATGCCGTCGCGGTGCTCGCGATCACGATCACCACTTTCTGGCTGTTCGCCAAGGAGCAGCTGCCGGTGCAGAGCACGGCGCTGCTATCGTTGCTGGCCCTGATGTTGCTGTTTGGCCTGTTCCCCTACGGCCGGGGCGACCACCCGCTCGGCCCGGAGCAGTTCCTCGCCGGATTCGGCAACCCGGCTCT
>JBATEA010000474.1:0-6568 GCA_049663745.1 Steroidobacteraceae bacterium
GCGGGTAGTTATCCTGGCCGAGCAGGAATGCGGCGGCCGCCGGGCCGGTCGCGAGGCCCATCTTCGAGAAAAAGCCCGCCAGGGTCGCCGACTGGCCGGCGGGATCGAAATCCGCGCACATGCCGAAGAAATAGGGGATCAGGAAGGACCAGCCGATCGCCGTGACGATGTTGGCGGCGATGAACACGATTCCGTACTGGCTGGCGAGGAACGCGGCGGTGCCCACGATCGACAGCAACAGGACGCTTACGATCGGAACGGTCCTGCCTACGCGTCCCGCCATCCAGATCACCGCGATCGACCCGAGTGCGCCGATCCAGCTCGCGACGCCGATCGTCCTGCTGATGAAGTGATCCGCGAGCCCGTACTGGCGCGCCAGCGGGATAATGAAGGCGTTGAGCCCCATGTTGGCCGCCTGGAACAGAAACACCGCGACGAGCGTGCGGATGAGCGGCCCGCGGCGCACGAGGCCCGGTTCGCGAACCGACACCGCCACCTTCTCGCGCGGCGGATACGCGGCGAGGAACGGCAGCATCAGGAGCGTCACGACGGTGAATGCCGCGAGCGCGAGGAACAGGACCCTGGGGCCGTACTGCTGCGCCAGTCCCGGCAGGAACATGATGCCGAGGCCGCCCGCGCCGTATTGAACGGTGAGCAACATGCCGAAGGCACGATCGGGAATCGCGGTCCTCGCCATGACGGCGAGCCCGACGCCGACCGACGTGCCGCCGACCACGCCATGGACGAAGCGCAGGGCCATCAGCGGCCCCGCGGCCGTCACCTGCGTCGAGACGAGGTCGATCGCCAGGAGCAACAGGAGCGCCACGATTTCGACCCGGCGCCACGGCAATCCGCGCACGAGGAAGACTGCGACCAGCGCGCCACAGGCCGCGCCGTAGACATTCGCCGAACCGACGAGACCCGCCTCGCGGTTGGTAAATCCCAGACCGTCGATCAGGCCGGCGACGAGCGCGGGCATGATGTTCACGTAGAAGAGGCCGGCAGTCGCGAGAAACGCGAGCAGGACACAGGCGAGCAGCCCGTCGGGCGCCGCGCGCGGCCATCCGCCCGGCGTGCCTGTCGTCATGTGGTGCTGATTCCGGCGCCTTCGAGGCGCATGCGAAGGGATTCCAGCTGGCTGGCGTAATGGCGCCACTTGCCGACCGACGTGGCATAAACGGGCTGGCGAACCTGCAGCGCGCTCGCGGTCGTCGATGCGCGGGCATTCTGGTGGAAGAGCAGGCACTGGTCTTCCCAGGGCAGGCCGCAGTACGCGATCAGGCGGCGGGATTCTCCCTCGAGGTCCGCCACCAGGCCCTCATAGCGGACCGTGTGGATCACGCCTGGCATCGTCGCGTTCCAGTGCTGCATCAGGCGGTGATACGCGATGTAGTACCGGCCGAGCTCGTCCAGGTCGTAGGAATACGGGTAAGCATCCTTGAACAGCTGCTTGTAGACCGCGTAACAGGTATCCATCGGGTGGCGCTGCAGGTTGATGATCTTCGCCCGCGGCAGCGCCAGGTGGATCAGCCCGGCATAGAGAAAATTGAACGGCAGCTTGTCGATAAATCGCGATCGTTCGTCGCGATGCGGCCTCGTGCTCGCGATGTAGGCTTCGCCCAGCGCCTTGAAATCCACGCCGGCCGATGCGCTGACAAAATCGAGCCGCGACTTGCGCCCGGCGCCATTCGTCGCCTTGACGAGTCGGATCAGCTCGAGCGAGAAGTTGTTCAGTTCGCCCGCAGAGCTGACCGCCGAGTGGCTGGCAAGTATGCGCTCGACGAGCGTCGTGCCGGTGCGCGGCATGCCGAGGACGAATATCGGGTCGGGGCTGGCGCTGCCCTGGGTGCGGCCGTCGAAAACATGCGCATTGTAGACCTCGCAGATCTTCGCAATGATCTGCAGGTCGGTCTCGACCTTGTATTGCATGTGCCGGCGCTTGATGTCCGCGCCCTGCTTCAGGCTCGCGAACGCGTCTTCGTGATCGCCGATGTCCTCCTGCTCCTTGGCGAGGGCGTAGTAAAGCTGGACCAGCCCCGCGGGATCGCGCGTGCGGCCGATGACTTCTTGCAGCTGCACGACGTGATTCCGCTCCCGGGTCTGCGTGCGCAGGTGTGAGCGGCCGTTGTAGGCCTCGAATTCGTCGGGTTTCAGCGCGATCGCGCGGTCGAAGCCGGCCTCCGCACCGTCCGCGTCCCCGAGGTATCGCAGTACCGCCGCCCTGTTGAAATGCAACTCCGCGTTGCCGGCGTCGAGTTCGATGGCGCGGGAATAATGGACCAGCGCATTGGCATGATCGCCGAGGTAATGCAGCAGCGAGCCGAACTCGCCGTGCAATTCGGCATCCTGGAAGGACTGGCCCTTGATGGGCCCGGCGGCCGCCATGGCGCCGGCCACGTCGCCCGACTCGAACAGGCACTTCGCCTTGTGGAGCTGGTAGCGGTCCGTGTAGGAGAGCTGCAGGGCCCGTTCGATCGCCTTCAGGGCATCGCCGTGATGGCGCCCCTTCTTCATCAGGTAGCTGGCGAGGTACCAGCCGTACGCATAATCCGGGTGTTCGCGATTCAGCCGCTCGCAGATCGCGAGCGCCTTGCCGTAGTCCCGCGTGTCGATGCTATGAACGATTGCATCCGCGATCTGTTCCTTGCTCTGCTGCGCCTGTCTGGACATGGTTGGCAAGGACCGTCTTCCTGTCGCGGGCGGCGGGTCGCGCTGGCCGGGGCATCCTAGCAAGGAAAAAAGGCCGGGAATGACCCCGGCCCTTGTCCCGTGCAGTCCGCTCAGAACCGGTAGCCGAGCGTCACGCCAAAGGTGCGCGGTTGCGCGATGTACTCCCGCGAGTTGTTGCCGAAGTAGTTCTGCGTGGGCGCAGTCTGCGAGCCGCCCACCAGGAACGGGAACACGCCGGTCGTGCCGTCTTCATTGAAGATGTTCTTGACGTATAACGAGGCGCTCCAGGAGTCCTTCCTGATCGTGCTGCTCAGGTTCCAGAGGTCGAAGGCATCGATGTGCGCGAAGCTCCGGCTGAAGACCGAGGTGGGAGCGTAGAACGCCGATGCCGGGTTGGGACTGTCGCTGCAGTTGCCGATCGCATTGAAACTCGTCAGGCAGACGTCGTCGCCCAGGGCGTTCAGGACGTCGGACTGGTAGTAACCGCTCAGGACCGTGGTCACTTCCATGTCGTTGGCGAGCGTCAGGTCGTGGCGCAGCGACACGTTGATCACGTGCTGCGCGCTGCCCGGCAGGCGATCGCCCCGCGCGCCGACCCGGTCCGTGTACAGCGGGCCGCCGTAGAAGTTGCCGGCCGGCTGGAACACGTCTTCGGTCAGCTGGCTGTCGGCGAAGGTGTAGCCGAGCGAGTAGCCCAGGTGGTCGGTGATTCTTCCGGACAGCTCGATCTCGAGTCCCTGGGTCCTTGCCGACTCGCCGTTGATGGCTGCGAAAAAGCCCCAGTTCGACGTCGCGGTGTTGAGCTGCGGATGTTTCCAGTCCGTGTAGTAGACGGACACCGCGTAATTCAGCCGCGCCATGCTGCCCTTGTAACCAAGCTCGTAGTTGTCGACCGAGTCTGAATCGAAGGTGAAGAAATCCGGGTTCTCCGCGTACTTGCCGGTCGTCGGCACCGCATTCGCCCCGGCGTGCCGGTAGCCCTGCGAGTAGGTCGCATACAACATCGAGTATTCGCTGACGTCCCAGGCCAGGTTCGCCTTCACCAGGAAATCGTTGTCGCTGATCGATTCCGACGCCGTGCCCGGCGGCGCGAACACCGCATAAATCGGCACGTCCACCAGCGCATCGACGTCCACCGTGTTGTCGAAGTAGCGGCCGCCGACGGTGAAGTGCATTGCCTCGCCGACGTCGAACGTGACCTCGCCGAATACCGCCTTTTCCTGGTAGTCCTGGCTGCGCCGGAACAGGAAGTCCTGGCTCGTCGAGTAGGGCGCGAGGCCGTACCAGTCGAGCGCATCCAGGTAGGGGATGTAGCCGACGAGAAAGCTGTTCTGCCCGAGGTCGTAGTCCTCGTCGGTGTAGTAGAGGCCGACGGTCCAGTCGACGCGCTTATCGCCATTGGACACCAGGCGGATTTCCTGCGTGAGCGCAGAGTCGTCGTAGAAGCGTTCTGCCTGCGCCATCGGCCGCGGTGAACTGCCGTAGAAGTAGAACCAGCCGTTGCGCGCATAGACTCCGGAGTTGTCGCTGATGCCGGTGCCGGTGTGCTCGTAATGCGAGGTGCTGGATGTCAGCGTCGCGAAGCCGAGGTCGAATTCGAGTTCGAGCGCGGCCAGGTCGACCTTCCGTTCCGCGGGCTCGAGCTGGATGGCGCCGAATTCGTACTTGCCGTACTGGCCGCCATCGACGAGGTTGTCGCCACGGGTCACCTGGCGGCGGCCGCCGATGTCGTCTTCCTGGCGCTGGTAGGAAAGCTGCGCGCTGAATGTGTCGCTTGGCGCGAACAGGAGCGACGCGCGGCCGTACTTGATGTCGACGGTATCGGCATCCTTGACGCTCCTGTATTCCGGCGTGGCGGTCAGGACATTCGCGGCCCCGCCCGTTACGACTGGCTCGCCATTGGAGTCCAGGACATAGACATTCGGGTAGTCGACGACGCCGTCGTTGTCGATCATGCCGGCGTTGACACGGAATGCGATGGTGTCGCTGAGCGGCACGTTCAACAGCAGGTCGGGATTGAAGTTGTAGCCATCCGAACCATCCGTCTGTCCGTAACCGATGCTGACCTCGCCGCTGAAGTCGCTGGTGTCCGGCTTCTTCATGATGTAGCGCACATTGCCGGCGAGCGATCCGGAGCCGTACAGAGTTCCCTGCGGTCCACGCAGGACCTCGACGCGCTCGATGTCCTTCAGGATGAAGTTGCCGTACAGGGGCGTGTTGTCCACGTAGGTGGCGACCGTCGCCGGTGCCGCGAGCGGGACGTCGCCATTCGTGCCGGAGTCGACATTGATGCCGCGTATCACGATGCTGCTGGTGACGCCCGCGTTGCGGTAGCCGCGGTCCTGGACCGAGACGCCGGCCATGGTGCGGAGCGCATCGACGGCGTCGATGATGTTCGCCTTCTCCAGCGCATCGCCGCTGGTGGCCGAAATGTTGAACGGAATGTCCTGGATCGACTGCTCGCGCCGGGTTGCGGTGACCATGACTTCGCCGAGCACGGTCGCCTCAGGCGCATCCTGCGCCTGCGCGGGAACCGATGCGCCGGCGAGAATGCTCGAGACCGCCAAGGCGATGGCCGATTTCTGGTAGGTCCGCTGCTGTGTCATTACGGCTGCTCTCCTGGCTTGTTGAATCGTCGTCAAACTATTCGCGCTCGGGCAGGCGTAGCGGCCCGAGCGCGCTCAATGCGTCGACTGCTGTGCCGCGATCGGCGCAGACCGGGAAATCGATCGCGCGGTCGCGAAAGCTCTTCAATACCTGGCCGATGCCGTGCCAGCCGCGACGCCGCGCGCGGCGCACGGCCTCGAGGTCGATTTCGACCGGCATGATCTCCCGGCCGCGGCCGGCCTGGTGGATGATCTCACCGCCGGGCCCGCAGATGATCGACCGGCCGAAGCCGAGCTGGCCGGTGACATTGATGTCGAAGAAATAGCATTGGTTGCTGGCTGCACTGGCCCGCGCGATCGCCATTTCGACGTCGCGGTCGATCGTATTGGTCATCGACGGATGCAGGATCACTTCGGCGCCCATCGCGGCCAGCGTGCGCGTGGTTTCCGGGAACCACATGTCGTAGCAATTGCTGACGCCGAAGCGCCCGACGCTCGGCACATCGAATACGACGAACTCCGTGCCCGCGGCGACACCGGTCTCGTAGGGCAGGAATGGAAACATCTTGCGGTAGCGTGCGACGACCTCACCGGCCGGATTGATCACGGGCGAGAGGTTGAAGACCGACTCGCCCTCTCGCACATAGAAGGATCCCGGAACCAGCCAGATGCGCAGTGCCCGGGCGATACGGCAGAATTCCTGCTCGTTGCGGCCGCCGGGCGGCTCTGCGCGGGCCGTGCCGGAGCCAAAGCTGGACAATTCGCCCAGCAACACCATCTGCACCCATGGGAATCGCGAGGCGACGGCCTCGATTTCGGCGCGCAGATAGGCGAGGTTGTCGCTTCGGGCGATTTCGAGCTGCAGGCCTGCAATCGCAAAAGTAGCCACGGGCGATCGCAAGCCTCCCCTGAACGGATGTCGAATCCGGAGCGGGTGCTAGTATTCGCCAATCGGAAGCGTGGGCAATATGGCTGTAGGCGTAGAGAGCGGCAATGAACAGGGCGACGGCTTGCTGTGGCTGGCGCTGCTGCGCGATGCGCTCCCGCCGGTGGCGGCCGCGGTGGGCACCGCCGCATTCGCGCCCCGGCTGATCGACCTGCTGGGCCGGGTCCTGAAGTTCGACTGGTGGATGGTGATGGTGTACCGCCAGCACGCGAACCCGGAGATGCTGTGCGAGAACTTCACCGGCAGCTGGCGCGAGCGCGGGCTGACGACGTATGTCGGCGGCTTCTATGTCCTCGATCCCTTCTACATCATGAGCCAGTCGCTGGATCATCCAGAAGTCTGCAGG
>JBATEA010000475.1:0-1642 GCA_049663745.1 Steroidobacteraceae bacterium
CCGCGCAAGGAGATCCTGCACCTCCTGTTCGTGACCGACGGTTCGCATTCGCCCGAGGCCGCCGAAGGCGCGCCGGACGGGGTTCGGCGCGCGCTGGCACGGACGCGCGAACGGGAGGCGAGGGAGGCGATGGCGGTGCTCGGCCTGCCCGAGGGCAACGCCGCCTTCCTGGGACTCGAGGATGGCACGCTCGCGACGCGCAAAGCCGAACTCCAGGCCGCGCTGATTGACCATGTGCGCCGCGTCGGTGCCGGCGAAGTGCTGGTGCCATTCCGCTATGACCGGCATCCGGACCACCTGGCCATCAGTCACGCGGTCGCCGATGCTCACCGGGAAGGGGCGCTGGCGGCGACCGTGCTCGAGTACTTCGTATACAGCGAGTCGCGCCTGCTGGCCGGCGGCGACGTGCGGGCCTATCTTCCGGCGGCGGACCTGCGGAAACGCGATCCGACCGATGCAACCCGGAAGCTCAAGCGGCGCGCGCTCGAATGTCATCGGAGCCAGGTCAGCTGCTTCTATGACTGGCAGACGCGGCCGATCTTGACGCAGGAATTGCTGGATCGTGTCTGCGCGGAACCGGAGGTCTACCTGCTGCACGACGCGGCGCGGCCCGGTCGCCGGGCGCTCGCCCGCGGCCGAAACTGGGTGCCCGTGGCGCATCGCCTGGAGCCGTGGCTCAAGCGTTGCAAGGACCGCCTGACCGGATGGCAGGGCCGTTGACGGTGGCGAGCAGTCGCCCGATCCGCGTCGTGTTCTTCGGCGGTGCTTACCTGCAGCCCGGTGCCGAGCGTTTCGTCGCGATGCTCGAAGCGAATCCCGAGATCGAGCTGGTGCTCGGACTCTGCGAAGGCTCCGGCAGCGGGCTGCGGCATCGCATCGTCAATTTGTGGCGCCGCCGCGGCCTGTTCGCGATTCCCGTTCTCGCGTCCGATGTCGTCGGCGGAGTCCTGCATGTCCTGCGTCAACCGCGGCAGTGGCTGGCGCTGCGCCGGGACGCTGGCAGCGCGCGGCCGAAGATCCGGACCGTGGCCGACCTGCATGCGCCGGCGGTGCTCGCGGAACTGCGCGACGTTGCGCCGGATCTCGGCGTGATCTATGGGGGCCCGATCCTGCGGCGGGAGCTGTTCGAGATCCCGCGGCTCGGCACGATCGGGATACACCACGGCCGGGTGCCGGCGTATCGCGGCAAGAAGACCACTTTCTGGGAGATGTATAACGGCGAGAGCAGCGCCGGCATCACGATCCAGCGCATCACGGCCGGTCTCGACACGGGTGACATCGTCAGGAGCGCCGAGGTCCCGATCGGTCGCAAGAGTTACGGCCGTGTCTGGCGCGAAGTCGAGGAACAGGGCTGCCAGGTATTCGTGGATGCCATTCTCGACATGAAATACGGGCGCGCGCGGCTGACGCCGCAGGCGGCGCAAAGCGGACCCCTGTACCGCCAGCCCGCGACTGGCGATCTGTTGCGATTCTGGCTCCGTCGCCTGCTGCGACGGCCGCGACCGGGAACGCGATCATGAACGCTGCCGCGCGCGTGTTGCGTGTGTTGCTGGCAACGGAGACTTTCGCGCCTGAAATCGGCGGCGGCGAGCGACAGGCGTCGCTGCTGGCACGCGGGCTGCTGCGGCGCGGGCATCAGGTG
>JBATEA010000476.1:0-2912 GCA_049663745.1 Steroidobacteraceae bacterium
AGAGCCGCGCATTGTACCCGCGGCCAGAGGCCGTCTCAAGCTTGTTTGGGCGCTCGCGGGGTGATGTCCACCATGATCCTTTCGGGTGCCAGTCTGCGTCCCTCGGCCGTCATGCGCCCGGTGCCCAGGAAAAGCCCTCCCTCTCCATACATCCTCACGCGGGCCGAGCCGGGCCCGGTGACGAATACCGGCTGTCCCTGGAGTACGCAGGTCTGTTCCGCCTTGCTGAGGCGGACGGCCGGCATCTCCTGCAGGGCCGCGTCAATCGGCAGCAGCAGAGAGTCGAGCGCCATCGGAGTCACGGCAGCCTCTTCCAGGCCAGCCAGCGTATGCATCGTCGGCCGTACGAATGGCCCGAGGCTCAGGCGGCGCAGGCTGCCGACATGGCCTGTCGTGCCGCAGGCGCGGGCGAAGTCCTCAGCCAGGGTGCGGATGTAGGTGCCCTTGCTGCACTCGACCTCGAACTGCAGCTGCCTGCCCTCGGTACCCAGCAACTCCATGCGGTGCACGACGATGCGCCGCGCCGCCCGCTCGACCTCGAGACCCAGTCGCGCCAGCCGGTAAAGGCGCTGCCCCTGGCGCTTGAGCGCCGAATACATCGGAGGAACCTGCTCGGATACCCCCAGGAACCGCGCCGTCACGCGCCGGATGGCCGCGTCATCCAACTCCGGCACCGGCTGGCGTTCGACGACCTCGCCCTCGCGATCGCCGGTCGCGGTGCGCTCGCCAAGCACCACGGTCACGGCATAGGTCTTGTTCGCATCGAGCAGCAGGCCGGAAACCTTGGTGGCCTGGCCAAAGCAGATTGGCAGCAGGCCGCTCGCCAGCGGATCGAGACTTCCCGTGTGACCCGCCTTGCGCGCGTTGAACAGCCTGCGAAGGCGCTGCAATGCGGCGTTCGAGGTCAGGCCCTCGGGCTTGTCCAGCAGCAGGATGCCGTCAATGTCCCGCCAGCGGGCCGCCGGGCGCGTCACCGGCATGCGGTTCATTCCGCGTCCGGATCGCGCTCGACGGGGTGCTGACGGTCGCTCTCGACGGCGTCGTGTATCAATGCGGACAGCCGCGCCGCACGCTCGATGGAATCATCAACCTGGAAGACCAGCTCCGGCGCCACCCGCAGGCGCATCAGCTTGCGGATCTGGTGACGCAGGAAGCCGGAAGCATGGCGCAAGGCCTCGAGCGCCGCCTTGGGGTCCCCGACACCGGCGAACGGGGTGAAGAAGACCCTCGCATGTGTCAGGTCGCGGGAAACCTCGACCGCCGTAATCGTGATGAGGCCGACCCGGGGGTCCTTGACTTCACGGCGAATCTGCTCCGACAGCAGCCGCTTGAGCTGCTCCTCGACGCGTCGCGCCCTGGGAAACTCGCGCGGCATTTCAGAGCTGGCGCGCAACCTCGACGCGCTCGAAGCACTCGATCTGGTCGCCGACCTTGACGTCGTTGTAACCCTTGACGCCGATGCCGCATTCCGTGCCTGCCCGCACCTCCGACGCATCATCCTTGAACCGCTTCAGCGACTCGAGTTCGCCCTGGAATATCACGACGTTGTCACGCAGCACGCGGATCGGGTTATTGCGGCGCACGTAGCCGTCCACGACGAGGCAGCCGGCCACGGTCCCGAACTTGCTGGAACGGAATACGTCGCGAACCTCGGCAAGGCCGACGATCTGTTCCTTGACCTCCGGGGCCAGCATGCCGGTCAGCGCCGTGCGGATGTCGTCGATGGCCTCGTAGATGATGCTGTAGTAGCGAACCTGCACATTCTGGTCGCGCAGCGCGGTCCTCGCGGCGGCATCTGCGCGCACGTTGAAGGCGACGATCTGGGCGCGGGAAGCCGCGGCCAGCATCACGTCGGACTCGGTCAGGCCGCCGACACCGCTCGAGATCACCTTGACCGCAACCTCGTCGGTGGACAGCTTGTTCAGCGCCTCACGCAAAGCCTCGGCCGAGCCCTGCACGTCCGCCTTCAGCAGCAGGTTGACCGTGCCGGCCTTGCCCTCCTCGCCCATCTGCGAGAACACGTCCTCGACCTTCTGGCCCGCCTGCTTGGCCAGTCGCACGTCGCGGAACTTGCCCTGGCGGTACAGAGCGACTTCGCGCGCCTTGCGCTCGTTGTCGACGACCAGCAACTCGTCGCCGGCATTGGGTGGGCTCGAAAGGCCGAGCATCTGCACCGGAATCGAGGGGCCAGCCGATTCGGTTTCACGGCCGAGTTCGTCGGCCAGCGCGCGAACGCGGCCGAACTGCTCGCCGGCCACGACCGAATCGCCGACCTTGAGCGTGCCGCGCTTCACCAGCACGGTTGCAACCGCGCCGCGGCCGCGCTCGACGCTCGCTTCGAGTACGACGCCGACGGCCGGGGCGTCGCGCACCGCCTTCAGCTCCAGGACTTCCGCTTGCAGCAGAATGGATTCCAGCAGCCTGTCGACGCCCTCGCCGGTCTTTGCCGAGACGGGAACGAAGATGTTTTCGCCACCCCACTCCTCGGCGATCACGCTTTCCTGCGCCAGCTCCTTGCGGACCTTCTCCTGATCGGCGCCGTGCTTGTCGATCTTGTTGACCGCGACGACGATCGGGACCCCGGCCGCCTTGGCGTGCTGGATGGCTTCCTTCGTCTGCGGCATCACGCCATCGTCGGCCGCGACGACGAGCACGACGATGTCCGTGACCTGCGCGCCACGGGCACGCATCGCGGTGAATGCAGCGTGGCCTGGCGTGTCGAGGAACGTGACCACGCCACGCGGCGACTCGACGTGGTATGCGCCGATGTGCTGCGTGATTCCGCCCGCCTCGCCAGCCGCAACCTTGGTGCGGCGGATGTAGTCGAGCAATGATGTCTTGCCGTGATCGACATGGCCCATGATCGTGACGACCGGCGGGCGCGGCAAGGCCTCGTCCGACGTCTTCATTCC
>JBATEA010000477.1:0-3095 GCA_049663745.1 Steroidobacteraceae bacterium
TCCTCGAGGGCTTTCAATATGCGCCCGGCGAGCGCTACGCGGACGTGCAGGAAGGCGACCACATGGCCGAATATGGCCTCGCTGCGCTGATTGCGGGCGGCGGCGCTGCGGTTGCGGCCAAGGCCGGCCTGTTCAAGGGCCTCTGGAAATTCATCCTGATCGGCGCGGCCGGACTCGCGGCCTGGGCGCGCAAGCTGTTCGGCAAGAAACAGCGGGATGCATGACCAACGACCGGTTCGAACTCCTGCTCGCGATCGGCATCGTGCTCGTCTACCTGCTCGACTCGATGCGCCTGCTCGGCCGCCGCGAGGCTCTCGTGGAGCGCCTTGCGCGAGACCGCTGGCAACTGTTTTTTGGACTGGTGCGCATTGAACTGCTCGGCCGCCGGCCCGCATTGCCGAATCCGATGCGACCGGACCGTATGCTCTGGATGGCGCGCTGGCGCCTCGGCGAAGGAATTGGCGGTGCCCGCATAGCGATGCTGCCCGCTGCGGGCGGCTGGGTGCGCGCAATGGGCGGTCTGTGCCTGCTGCTGTTGATCGTCGTCGTCGTGCTGGCGCCCACCATGCTCTTGCTGGGCGAGAACCTCTATTTTGCCATGGCGATCGGGGCCGGGTACCTGCTCGCGATCTCGGACGCGAGCTTGTTCATCATCCGCGCGCAGGACTTCGGCCTCAAGCGTTCGACGGCGATCGGAATGTCGGTGATCAGCGTGTTGTGCCTGCCCTGTGCCCCGAATCTTCTGCGGGCCGCCTGCGGCGGCCGGGCATTGGAAGTAGAATTGCCGGGCTTCGGCGAGGGCACGGCGGGCGAGGCGGAACGCGCGCGCTTTCGAAGCAGGTTCACGAGCTTGCTGCGCCACGAATCCTGGCTGAGTTTCGAGGATCCAGAGCAGCACGCGAAAATCAAGGCAGCCCTGAGCCGATATGAGGTGGAGTCATGAGCCCCTATGAAATAGGGATCGTCGTGGTCGGCGCACTGGCAGGCTGGTGGCTCGTGTCCTGGATCATCGACAAGGTGCGCGCCATCAATGCCAGGCCATCGGTCTTCAATCTGCCGGAAAGGAAGGACGGGGAGGGGCCATGAAAGGGCGATTGGCATACGTGACCGGCGGCATGGGCGGCATCGGCACGGCGATTTCCAGGCGGCTGTGCAAGGAAGGATTCCGGGTGGTTGCCGGCTGCGGTCCCGGATCGAAGCGCAAGGACACGTGGATCGCGGACATGCGCGCAGAGGGCTGCGACGTGTATGCGTCGGAAGGCAACGTGGCCAACTGGGAATCCACGCGGGCGGCATTCGAAAGGGTCCTCACGGAACTTGGCCCGGTGGATGTGCTCGTGAACAATGCCGGCATCACGGCCGACGGGACCTTTCGCAAGATGACCTTCGAGCGCTGGCATAAGGTCATTGACACCAACCTCAACAGCCTTTTCCATGTGACGAAGCAGGTCATCGACGGCATGCTGGATCGCGGGTGGGGGCGTGTGATCAACATTTCCTCGGTGAACGGCCAGCGCGGCCAGTTCGGCCAGACCAATTACTCGACTGCGAAGGCCGGGATCCACGGCTTCACGATGGCGCTCGCGCAGGAAGTCGCATCCAAGGGCGTGACCGTCAATACCGTGTCGCCCGGCTACATCGGCACGGAAATGGTCCGCGCGGTGAAGCCGGAGGTCCTCGAGAAAATCGTCGCGACGATTCCGGTCGGCCGGCTCGGGACGCCGGAGGAAATCGCCTCCGTGGTCGCCTGGATCGCGTCCGACGACGCCGCCTTTGCGACCGGCGCGGATTTCTCGCTGAATGGCGGCCTGCACATGGGTTAGGCCCCGGGGGAACAGAAAATGAAGACACGCGCTGCAATCGCCTGGGCGGCCGGCAAGCCGCTGGAGATCGTCGAAGTGGACCTCGATGGGCCCAAGGCGGGGGAAGTCCTGGTCGAAATCAGGGCGACCGGTATCTGCCACACGGACGAATTCACGCGCTCGGGTGCGGATCCCGAGGGACTATTCCCGGTGATATTCGGCCATGAGGGCGCGGGCGTCGTGGTCGACGTCGGGCCCGGCGTCAGGACGCTGAAGAAGGGCGACCACGTCGTACCGCTTTACACACCGGAATGCCGCGAGTGCAAGTCCTGTCTGTCGCGAAAGACGAACCTGTGCACGGCGATCCGCGCGACCCAGGGCAAGGGCGTGATGCCGGACGGCACCAGCCGCTTCTCGATCGACGGCAGGAAGATTCATCACTATATGGGTTGCTCGACCTTCTCGAACTACACCGTGCTGCCAGAGATCGCGCTTGCGAAAATCCGCGAGGACGCGCCATTCGACAAGGTCTGCTACATCGGATGCGGCGTGACGACGGGCATCGGCGCCGTGATCAACACCGCGAAGGTGGAGCCCGGCGCCAGTGTCGTCGTGTTCGGGCTGGGCGGCATCGGCCTCAACGTGATCCAGGGTGCGCGCATGGCGGGCGCCGGAAAGATCGTCGGCGTGGACATCAACCCGCGGCGCAAGGCACTTGCCGAGCGCTTCGGCATGACGCATTTCGTGAATCCGAAAGAGATCGAGGGCGACCTGGTCGCACACCTGGTTGCGCTGACCGATGGCGGCGCCGACTACAGCTTCGAATGCGTCGGCAACGTGGACCTGATGCGCCAGGCGCTGGAATGCTGCCACCGCGGCTGGGGCGTCTCGGTCATCATCGGCGTCGCTGGCGCCGGACAGGAGATCAAGACCAGGCCCTTCCAGCTGGTCACGGGCCGCGTCTGGAAGGGCACGGCCTTCGGCGGCGCGCGCGGGCGCACGGACGTGCCGAAGATCGTGGACTGGTACATGGAAGGCAAGATCAACATCGACGACCTGATCACTCACACGATGCCGCTGCCGAAGATCAACGATGCCTTCGATCTGATGCACCGGGGAGAGTCCATCCGCAGTGTCGTGACATTCTGAAATCACCGCAGGGGGAAACACATCATGTCTGTCAAGATTCATCCGTCCGTGGACAACGGCGTCAAGCCCGGGACCAAGGGATTCAAGGGTGGCACGCTTACCTGCCACTGTGCCAGCGCGCCGGTCACCGTGAAGCTCGCGAGC
>JBATEA010000478.1:0-2910 GCA_049663745.1 Steroidobacteraceae bacterium
GCCGAGTCCTCGAAGGCCGGCGACTGTAACGGGGATGAAACGGAAGACCCTGAGGACGCCGAGTAGCGCCGACGCCGATGGCATGAAGGCGCGCGGCGCCGACAGTACGATCCGCTACCAATGGCACGATGGCCAGGTCATGTCGCGGCATCACCTGAAGGTGGTGACCGAGGCGGCGAAGCGCCACATCATGGTCGACCCGCACGAGCCGATAAAGGCTACCGGCCTCAGGCGCACCTACCCCAACTGGGTCACACGCGAAGGCGCACGCGGCATGGAATACAACGCCTGGGGCAATCCGCCGAACCCGCCCGGACACGAGGCGAATCTCGTCTTCACGCGCATGCTGGCCGGGCCGTTTGACTTCACGCCCGGCGTGCTGAGCCTGGTCGGCCGTGGCGGCCAGCAGATTCAATCGACAATCGCCAAGCAGCTGGCGATCTACGTGGTCATCTACAGCCCGATCCAGATGGTGGCCGATCTGCCGGAAAACTACGCAAAGTACCCCGGCCCATTCCAGTTCATCCGCGACGTTCCAGTGGACTGGGCCGATTCCCGCGTGCTGAATGGCGAAGTCGGCGACTACGCCACGATTGCACGCAAGGACCGGGGCAGCGAGGACTGGTATCTCGGCAGCGTGACCGACGAACAGGCGCGCCGACTACGCATCACGCTCGATTTCCTGGATCCCGGACGCAGCTATGCCGCGCAGGTCTATCGCGACGGTGACGACGCGGACTGGAAGACCAACGCCCATTCCATCGTGATCGAAACCCGGCCGGCGAAACGCGGTGACGTCTGGGAACTCGCGCTCGCGCCCGGTGGCGGCCAGGCCATCCGCTTCGTCGCCGCGCCGCCCGCGCAATGACCGCGGGTTCCAAGCGGACCCGGCTCGCGATGGTCGCCGACATCGGCGGTACCAATGCGCGATTTGCCTTGACCGATCTGCAGTCTGATGCACCGGCGCTGTTGCAACAGCGGTCATTGCCTTGCGCCGGGTTCGCGAGTCTCCAGCATGCCGCCGAAAACTACCTGGAAAGTGTCGGCGAGCAGCCGGCACGTGCGGCGATCGCGGTTGCGTCGCCGGGCGGAAGCGACGAGGTCCGGCTGACCAATCGCGCCTGGTCGTTCAGCCGACACGAATTGCAGAAGAGCCTTGGCCTGGATGCGCTCGACGTGCTCAACGACTTCGGCGCCGTCGCCTGGGCGGTGCCGGCTCTCGGTCCCGCCGACTTCGTGACGCTGCACGGTGCGCAGGGTGCGCCGCTCAGCGCCCCTGTCACCGTGCTCGGACCTGGCACCGGCCTCGGTGTCGCGTTGTTGACCGGCGATGCTGCACGCGGCTGGAACGTGGTCGAAACCGAGGGCGGCCATGTCAGCTTCGCGCCGCTCGGCGAAGCGGAAAGGCAGATTGTGGGCTGGCTCGACGCGCGCTTTGACCGCGTCTCGAACGAGCGGCTGCTGAGCGGCACTGGCCTGTCGCATATCGACGCCGCACTGACCTCGGGCGACGACCTGTCATCGGCACTCGACCAGGGCGCGACCTTCCGTGATCCGGGCGAGATCGTCGATGCCGCGCTCGCTGGCCATGATCTCATCGCGCGCCGCGCACTTGCCCGGTTCTGCGCCGTGCTCGGCAGCGTCGCCGGCGACGCGGCGCTGATCCACGGCGCCCGGACGGTCATGATCGCGGGCGGGATCGTGCCGCGTTTCATCCCGTTCCTGCGCAGCAGTGCGTTTCGCGAACGTTTCCTCGCCAAGGGACGAATGGCGGCCTACCTCGAATCGGTGGCGATCGGGGTCATCACGCATGCCGCGCCTGGATTGCTCGGCGCTGCAATGTCCCTGCGCAACGGCGCGCGACAGAAACGTGACTGATCAGGGTGCCGGGCGGATCTCAAAGCAGTGATGAGCGCGCTGGTCGCGCTCGAAATCCCGGGGAATGGTCTTCTGCGTGATGTCGGTGACTGAAAAATCCTTCAGAGCATCTGCATCCAGCCTGAATTTCCGGAAGTTGGTCGAGAACAAGAGCAGCCCCTCCGGCGCGAGCCGCGTAAGGACCGAGCGGATCAGCGCGACGTGGTCGCGCTGCACGTCGAACTCCCGCTCCATGCGCTTGGAGTTCGAGAATGTCGGCGGATCCAGAAAGACCAGGTCGTAGCGGCCGCCGTTGTCTTCGGCGAGCCACTGCAGGCAATCGGCCTGCACCAGTCGGTACGCCTCGCCTCGAAAGCCGTTGATCTCCAGGTTGCTCTTCGCCCAGTCGAGATAGGTGCGCGACATGTCCACGGACGTCGTGGTCCGCGCGCCGCCCGCCGCCGCATGCACCGAAGCCGTGCCCGTGTAACAGAACAGGTTCAGGAATCGCCGACCCTTCGCTGCCTCGCGGATGCGCGCGCGGGTGAGCCGATGATCGAGAAACAGCCCGGTATCCAGGTAATCGGTGAAATTCACGAGGAACTTGAGTCCGGCTTCCTCGACAACAACGCGTTCGCGGCTGTCGTCGAGCGCTTCGTATTGCAGGCTTCCCTTTTGCGGCCGCCGCGTGCGCCAATAGATGGCTTCCATTGGCAGTCCGGTCACCTCGGGAATCATGGACAGCGCCTCTTCGCGCCGCGCGCGGGCTTTTGCGCGGTCCACGGTCACCGGCGGCGCATATTCCTGCACGTACAGCCAGCGTCCGGCCGATCCCTGCGGATCCGCTTGATAGAGATCGATCGCGAATGCGTACTCGGGCATGTCGGCGTCGTAGATGCGGTAGCAGGAGACCGCTTCCTTGCGCGCCCAGCGCGACAGCATCTTGAGGTTCTTGCGCAGCCGGTTCGCGAACATCGCGGCGCCGGGCCGCGCACACGCGGCCTCGGCGTCGATCGGCGGCGGCCGGCCCGGTTCGCGCGGCCGGTCGAATGC
>JBATEA010000479.1:0-4997 GCA_049663745.1 Steroidobacteraceae bacterium
AACCTTCGGTATGGAAATTGTGCTGAACCAAAGGCTTGTCCCCGGGCACCTGAAGAAACTTGAGTTCGTCGAAAGGGAATCCGACGATCCCATCGGAGACGAACCGGGGCTGACTGAATTCCTTCAAGACGTCGCGCTCAGCGGGAGTGCCACCCGGGACGAGATCGAGTTTCTGAGTCGGCTGAGATTCAAGGGGAGGCGGCCTGGCCCGCTCTACTATTATCGAGAGTTGCAGAATCTCAGGGACCCACTGCATTTCCGGGCTGCAGTGACAACACAGGCAACCATGGGGTCCTGAGTACAGCAACAGCCAACACGAACCGCCCTGAGTTCAGGGAGTCGGCGCAGGCTTCTCGCCATGACCGGCATGGGCATGCGCGCCGCCATAACCGCGCAGCTGCGCGTAGCGGGCATTCTGCTCGGCCGTAAGGATCGCGGCCTGGGCCAGGTGCGCCTCGAGATGCGCGCCGCGCACCTGTGCCTGCAGTGAGCCGATTTCATCGAGCGCATCAGCCAATAATGCGGGCGTGGCGGTCCTTGTGGCGAACATCTGATCGAGTCCGCGCTCTTTCTCCACGAGCGCCCGGCCGAGTGTCGAGGCCTTCAACTGCATCGAGGCGAAAAGGGCTTCCGTCTGCGCGCGCTGTTCAGGCGTGAGCCCAAGCTCCGCGGAAAGTTGCAGCACGTGGGCGGGGCCGGCGTAGCCATTGAGCTCCGCGGCCTTGGCCAACCCGAATCCCTTGCCGGATAAATAGGCGTCTACCTCTTCAGCAGAGAGGGACTTGATGTCGCGCGCCTCCTGGCCGACGTAAGGAGACACCGGCTGGCCTGCGGAGTCACTGTGCGCCAGCGGCGCGAGGGCAAGCAGGCAGGCGAGTGCTGGAAACTTCATGGTGACCTCTCTTGAGGAACCTTAATACAGCGCGTAGAGGTTTCCGTCCATGCTGCCCACGTACACGACCCCCTGATCGACCGCCGGAGACGACATGATCCCGCCGATCGAGATGTAGCGGTAGAAATCGAGGTACATGTCCTCGAAGTCGCCGAACACCGGAGCGAACGCTTCCTGATTGAAGCTGCCGTCGTCATTCAGCACGTTCATCGCGTCCTTCTTCGCCGCGTCCGTCTGGAATTGCCACGCGAGCGCGCCGCTCTTCGTGTCGACGGCGAATATCCTGCCGTTGTGGCTGCCGAAGTAGGCGAAGTCCCCGGCAAGTGCCGCCGACGAAAAGATGTAAGCCTTCGCATCGAATACCCAGCGCAGGCGGCCAGTCTTCGCGTCGAGCGCCATGAAGCGCGCGGTATCCGAGGTCCCGACGTACACGATGCCATCGCGCACCGCCGGTGTGCCATTGACCCAGGACTTGCTTGTCGGGTAGTCCCACTTCTTGCGGCCGGTTGCAGCATCGAACGCATAGACATGCGCGTCGCGGCAACCGACGTACACCGTGCCGTCCATGACAGCGGCCGACGACTGAAAACCGACCTGGTTGTGCATGACCGGGTCCACGCCGGCCTTGAACGCCCATTTCTGCGCTCCGGATTCCGCGTCGATCGCGTAGAACACGCCATCCCAGCTGCCGATGTACACCGTGCCGCCGGAAACTGCCGGCGAAGCATGCACGACGTCGCCGGTTGCGAACTTCCATTGCAGGATGCCGGTCTTCGCATCCACTGCGTAGACATTGCCGTCGCCGGAACCGAAAAACACCTTTCCGTCTGCGACCGCCGGTGACGACGTATAGACATCCCAGGCGTCGGGCATGGTCTGCGCATTCGGCGGATAGCCGTGCAAACCCTTCGCCTCGAATTTCCTTTCGTACTCGGCGGCGAACACCCATTTTGGTTGGCCTGTCGCAATGTCGAGTGCTGCGAGCGAGCCAGTGCTCGAGACGAAGTAGAGCGTGCCATCGGCGATCGCGGGCGAAGAGGTGATCGGCATCCGCGACTTGAACTTCCATTTCTCCTGGCCGGTCTGCTGGTCGATGGCGTGGATGTGGCCGGTCAGGCTGCCGATGTAGACCACGCCGTCCGCAATCGTGGGTGACGTCACGATGGGTCCACCGGTCTGGAACGCCCACTTGACGCCCTGGATTTGCGCCGGTCCGCTGCCTCGATAGACGCCCGTGCGGGCGGTGTTTCCATGGAATGTGCTCTGGGCGAGCGCCGGTGCTGCGATGCCGATAAGTGTGAGGGCCGCGATGAGTTGCTTCATGCCGATACCATAGTGTCCGGCGCATGCGGCGGAAATTGCGGACACCGCGATTCGTCGCGCCGATGCAACGTTTCATCTCTTTGTCGCCGGGCCGTGTGCACGACGTCTGCGTGGCGCTAAGATCGACTCCATGAAACCGAAACACTTTCGCCAGTTCCTGGTCGCTGTCGCAACAGCATTCTGCGGTCTCGCTTTCGCCGCGGAACGCAGTGACCCCTACACCTGGATGGAAGAAATCGAGGGCGCACGCGCACTGGCCTGGGCGAAGGCCGAGAACGAACGCTCCCTGAAAGTCCTCGAGGCCGATCCGCAATTCGCCGGCTTGCACGCGGACGCACTGGCGATCGTGAATGCGAAGGACCGCATCCCCGTGGTTCGCTTTGCCGGCCATGACGAGCTGCGCAATTTCTGGCAGGACACCGATCATGTCCGCGGCATCTGGCGCCGCACGACACTCGACAGCTATCGCAGCGAGTCGCCGGCCTGGGAATTGCTGCTGGACGTCGATGAGCTCGCGAAGGCGGAAAATGCGAATTGGGTCTGGAGCGGCGTTGACTGCCTGCCGCCAGAGGACCGGCTGTGCCTCGTGTCCCTCTCGGATGCCGGCAAGGACGCGGTCACTGTGCGGGAATTCGACACCCACGAGCGGAAATTCGTCGAAGACGGCTTCGCCCTGCCCGAAGGCAAACATCGCGTGGCGTGGCGCGACGCCGATACCGTCCTGATCGGGACTGAATGGGAGCCGGGCCAGCTGACGACCTCGGGTTATCCCTACATCATCAAGGCCCTCAAGCGCGGGCAGGCGCTCACCGCAGCGCAGGAACTCTTCCGCGGCGACGCGAAGGACGGCGGCTACGGCGTCGATCCGGCGGTGCTGCGCGATGCGGATGGCGCGGTGCAGGCCGTGCTGGCGTCGCGGCCGCTCGACACCTTCACGACCGAGTATTACTTCATCGGCGGCGACCGGCCCGTCAAGCTGCCGCTGCCGCTGCAGGCCACGGTCCAGACCTACGTCGCGGGCAAACTCGTGTTCACGCTGGAAGAGAACTGGCCGGCCAGGAACCTGAAGGAAGGTGATCTTGCGGCCTACGATCTTGCGGCCCTGAAAGCCGATCCTGAGAGGGCAGTCCCCCAGTTGGTGCTGCGGCCGGGTCCACGGGAGGCCATCGAGGAAGTATCCAGCACGCGTAACCGGCTCGTGGTTGCGCTGTACGATAACGTCAAGGGCGCGATCATCGTCTTCGAACCGAAGGGGGACGGCTGGAGCCGCAGCAAGCTCGAACAGCTGCCCGGCAATTCGTCGGTGGGCGTCGTCACCGCCTCCGATCGCAGCGACCAGCTGATCGCGAGTGTCGCCGGATTCCTGACGCCCACGACGCACTGGCTGGCGGACAGCGCGACCGGCCGCGCCGTGCGTCTGAAGGCGCTGGCGCCGCGATTCGATGCCTCCAATCTGCAGGTCGATCAATACGAGGCGACATCGAAAGACGGCACGAAGGTTCCATATTTCGTCGTGCGGCCGAAGGGCGTCGATCTCGTCGGCGCGGCGCCGACGCTGCTGTATGCCTACGGCGGTTTCCAGGTGTCGATGACGCCCTGGTACTCGGGCGTCGTCGGCAAGCTCTGGCTCGAGCGCGGCGGCACCTTCGTCGTCGCGAACATCCGCGGCGGCGGCGAGTTCGGCCCCGCCTGGCACAACGCCGGGCTCAAGGAGAATCGCCAGAAGGTCTACGACGACTTTTTCGCCGTGTCCGAGGACCTGATTGCACGCAAGATCACGAGCGCTCGGCGGCTCGGCATCATGGGCGGGTCGAACGGCGGCTTGCTGATGGGCGTCGCGATGACGCAGCGGCCGGAACTCTACCGCGCCATCGTGATCCAGGTGCCGCTGTTCGACATGATCCGCTACACGCAGATCGGCGCCGGGGCATCCTGGGTGGGTGAATACGGCGACCCGGCGATTCCCGCGGAGCGCGCCGTCATCGAGAAGTATTCGCCGTACCAGAAGTTGCAGGCCGGCAGGCAGTACCCGGAGGTCTTCATCGAGACATCCACCGCCGACGATCGCGTGCATCCGGCGCACGCACGCAAGGCCGCCGCGCGGCTGAAGGAACTCGGCTATCCCTATCTCTATTACGAGAACATGGAGGGCGGGCACTCGGCGGGCGCAAACCTTAATCAGGTGGCACTGACCAATGCGCTGGAGTACACCTATCTCAGCCGGCGGCTGATGGGCTGCGGCTGCGGTCCAGACGACTGAGGCTCATAGCCGCTCCGCGATCACTTCGAGAACCAGCGGGGTCGTGGACACCGTCCTTTCGTCCGATTCGGCATCCCGGAATGCCGCGCGCACCTCGTCCGCCCACTCGCCGCTGACACGGCCGAGTTCCCACAGGCGCTTGGCATTGATCCCGATGAAACTCGCGGGCCACTGCCAGAATTCATCCCGCGTCGTCACCGCAAAGACGTGGTGGCGCACCTGGCGCACGCGAAAGCCCGCGGCCGGCAGCAGCATCGGGAGGTCGAGCCCGATGTTCGGTTCGCCGCCGGCCGCGCGCCAGCTCGCCATTACCTCCAGCGCAAAATGTTCCAGCGGCGGGCGGCGCGGCGTGAACTGGAAAGTGCTGTAGTTGGAATATTCGTGAAACATCGCGATGCCGCCCGGTCGCAGCGCATCGGCAATCCGCTGAATCAGGGTCGCCGGTGAAGAAACGAAGCAGGCGACCCAGCGGCACCAGGCAGCGTCGTAGCCGGTGACGCCCAGGGGCTCGTTCATCAGGTC
>JBATEA010000480.1:0-1964 GCA_049663745.1 Steroidobacteraceae bacterium
TCCAGAAGGTTCGCGAGGCCGAGCGCGCCCAGGTCGTGGAGGAATACAAGGACCGGGTGGGGACGCTGGTTTCGGGCATCGTCAAGCGCGTGGACCGGCATGGCGTGTATGTGGATCTCGGCGGAAACGCCGAAGGCTTCGTGCCGCGCGAGCATATGATTCCGCGCGAGATCGTACGGCCGCAGGACCGCCTGAAGGCGCTGCTGCGCGAGGTGCGCTCCGAGGCGCGCGGACCGCAGCTTTTCCTGTCGCGCACCTCGCCGGATTTCCTGATCGAGCTGTTCAAGCTCGAGGTGCCCGAAGTCGGCCAGGGGCTCATCCAGATACTCGGCGCCGCCCGCGACCCGGGCGCGCGCGCCAAGATCGCGGTCAAGAGCCTCGATCCGCGCATCGACCCGGTCGGGGCCTGCGTCGGCATGCGCGGGTCGCGCGTGCAGGCAGTCTCGAACGAAATCGCGGGCGAGCGTGTCGACATCATTCCGTGGGTCGAGAATTCCGCCCAGTTCGTCATCAACGCGATGCAGCCGGCCGAAGTGACTTCGATCGTGATGGACGAGGACACGCACTCCATGGACATCGCGGTGACCGAGGACCGGCTGTCGCAGGCGATCGGCCGCGGCGGCCAGAATGTGCGCCTCGCCAGCGAATTGACCGGCTGGCGGCTCAACGTGATGTCCGAGCAGCAGGCCACCGAGCGCAGCGAAGAGGAGACCGGCAAGCTGCGGGAGATGTTCAAGCTTGCGCTCGACGTCGATGAGGACGTCGCCAACGTGCTGGTCCAGGAAGGCTTCTCGACGATCGAGGAGGTCGCCTACGTGCCCGCCAGCGAACTTCTCGCCATCGAGGAATTCGACGAAGAGATGGTCGAGGAGCTGCGCAATCGCGCGCGCGACGTGCTGCTGACCCAGGCGATCGCGAGCGAGGAGAAGATCGACGAATCCGGCCCCGCGGAAGACCTGCTCGCAATCGAGGGAATGGACAAGGAACTCGCTTACGAGCTGGCTGCGCGCGGCATCCGGACCCGCGACGAGCTTGCCGACCAGTCCCTTGATGAACTCGAGGCCGTGCCGGGACTCGATCCGGTGCGTGCGGGCCAGCTGATCATGGCGGCCCGCGCCCATTTGTTCGAGAGCGCCGGGCAGGCCTGAGGCCGCGGTAGAGGTAGGAAACTATGTCCGACGTCACGGTCGAGCAATTCGCGGAAGCCCTGAAAGTCACGGTCGACAAGCTGCTGGCGCAGCTTGAAGAAGCCGGCATCAGCGTCGACGGCCCCAAGGGCCACATCAGCGAGGATGCGAAGCACGAGCTGCTGACGCACCTGCGCAAGGCGCACGGCAAGGTCGAGGACGGCGGTGCCCCGCGCAAGATCACTCTGCGCCGCAAGGCGCAGAGCGAGATCAAGGTCGCCGCGCCGATGGGCAAGGCGCGTACGGTCAGTGTCGAGGTCCGCCGCCAGCGCACCTACATCAAGCGGGACGTGCTCGAGGAACAAGCGCGCGTCGCGCAGGAAGAGCTGGACCGCCAGCGCGAGACCGAGGACGCGGAGCGCCAGGCGGCCGAAGCGCGCCTGAAGCACGATGTGGAACAGCGCGAGCAGCAGCGCCGCGAACGCGAGGAATCCGAGCGCCGTTCGGCCGAGGAAAATTCACGCCGCGCAGCCGAAGAACAGACCCGGCGCGAAGCCGAGCAGAAGGCGCGCGAGCAGGCCGAGAAAGAGCGGCGCCAGCGCGAGGAAAAGTCCCGCAAGACGGTCGAGGACGAGAAAGGTCCGCGCTTCGGTCGCCAGGAACTCCACATCGCCGGCGGCCTGTCGGCACGACACAAGAAGGGCCGCACGCGGTCCGAGTCGCGCCGCCGCGCGGTGTCGACCACCGCCGATCGCAAGCACGGTTTCGAGCTGCCGACCCAGCCCATGCAGCACGAGGTCAGCATCGGCGAGACGATCACGGTTGCCGAGCTTGCCC
>JBATEA010000481.1:0-2168 GCA_049663745.1 Steroidobacteraceae bacterium
CGCCGGCATGTTCCGCAACGATCAGGATGCGATTCATCAGACCAGCCCCTTCTGGCGCAGCGCCGTTACCAGCTCTGCGGCGTCCTTGACCATGACGCCCTTCTGGCGCTGCGGCGGCGATTCGTGCTTCAGCACCTTGAAGTGCACCGCTGGTTCGACGCCGATGGCTGCGAGGTCCGTGACATCGAGGGGCTTCTTCTTTGCCTTCATGATGTCGGGCAGCTTGACGTAGCGCGGCTCATTGAGCCGCAGGTCGGTCGTGATGACCGCGGGGAGATCCACCTCGATGGTCTCGAGGCCTGCGTCCACCTCGCGGGTCACCCGGGCCGACCGGCCGAGAATCTCGATCTTCGAGGCGAACGTCGCCTGCGGGCGGTCCCACAAGGCGGCGAGCATCTGGCCCACCTGGCTGCAGTCGTCGTCGATAGCCTGCTTGCCGACGATTACCATGTCGGGATTCTCCCGCTCGACGAGCTTCTGCAGGGCGCGTGCGACCACCGGCGGTTCGACAGCGGCAGCGGTCTTGACGAGGATCGCCCGGTCGGCGCCCATCGCGAGCGCCGTGCGGAGCTGCTGCTGGGTATCATCGGGTCCGAGGCTGACGGCGACCACTTCATCCGTTTCCCCGCGTTCCTTGATGCGCAGGGCCTCTTCGAGGGCGATTTCGTCAAACGGATTGATGCTCATCTTGACGCCGTCGGTCATGACCCCGCTGCCATCCGGCCGGACGCGGACGCGGACGTTATAGTCGATCACCCGTTTGATGCCGACCAGGATTCTTCGCATGCATCAGTCTCCCTGACTCTCCCGAATCCTATCATCCGCAAGCGCCGGGCGTCCGAGTCTGGAATCTGAAAATCGTTGCATGATTAGATACTTGCAGAACATAATTCCAGCGCATTCTCATCGCCCTGCCGGAGGACACTTGCTACCACGCGCGCGTCGTACTAGTTTCTCGCAACGGCGCAGGGCATTCATGCGCACCGAGGAAACCGCCCCACCGATAACGAGAAGCAATACGTGGGGTACGAGGGGAACATCCGCATGACGCACGACGCGCGCGGATGTATGACAAGAGCGGCTTCGCTGAAGCCGCTTCTTTTTTTGTGGCGCCACCAACGGTCATCGTGACGATGCTCGCATACGTCGCCAGACGCCTGCTCGGCGCCATCCCGACACTGGCCGTGATCGTGACCTTGTCCTTCGTGATGACGCGTCTGGCGCCCGGCGGCCCATTCGACGAGGAGCAGGCGCTTCCGCCGGAGATCCGCGCGAATCTCGAGGCGGCTTACGGGCTCGACCAGCCGGTCGCGGTGCAGTTTTGGCGTTACGTCGCAGGACTGCTGCACGGCGATTTCGGGCCGTCCTACAAGTTCCGCGACTTCACGGTCACCGAACTGATCTCGAGCGGGCTTCCGGTCAGCCTGACGATCGGCGCCGCAGCGATCCTGCTCGCCATTGCCCTCGGCATCCCGGCGGGCATCTGGGCGGCGCTTCGCCAGGACCGGTTTGCGGACCGGTTCGTGATGTCGCTCGCGGTCGCCGGCATCTCGGTGCCGGTCTTCGTGATCGCGCCATTCCTGGCGCTCGTATTCGGGATCTGGCTGCATTGGCTGCCGGTGGCGGGCTGGACCCCGGGCAGGCCCGCCGATCTCGTGCTGCCGGTCGTGACATTGGCATTGCCGGTGATCGCGTATCTAGCGCGCCTGACGCGCGGCAGCCTGCTCGAGGTCTTGCGCGCTCCCTGGATCCGTGCGGCACGCGCGCGCGGCCTGCCGCCCCACCGGATCCTGCTGGTACACGCGCTGCCCGGCGCGCTGCTGCCAGTCGTCAGCTATCTGGGTCCTGCGGTCGCGGCCGTGCTGACGGGCTCACTGGTGGTCGAGACCATATTCGGGTTGCCGGGCATGGGCCGGCATCTCGTGCAGGGTGCGTTGAATCGCGATTACACCCTGGTCATGGGCATG
This sequence comes from Steroidobacteraceae bacterium, assembly GCA_049663745.1. Taxonomy (GTDB): domain Bacteria; phylum Pseudomonadota; class Gammaproteobacteria; order Steroidobacterales; family Steroidobacteraceae; genus SCUD01. The sequence continues at coordinate 1,968 of JBATEA010000481.1, forward strand.
GTCATCGTGTACGCGGCATTGATGATCGCGCTCAATCTCGTCGCCGACCTGGTCTACGCCTGGCTCGATCCGCGCATCCGGCGGGAGCGGCGGCTGTGAACGGCAGGGGCGGCCTCTGGCGCGACGCGCTCCATCGCCTTGCCGGCAATCGCGCGGCGCTCGCGAGTCTCGCGATCCTCGCCCTGTTGATCGCGGCCGCCG
>JBATEA010000482.1:0-1629 GCA_049663745.1 Steroidobacteraceae bacterium
GATCCGCGAGCGGGACATCGCCTGGGCCATCGGCTGGGCGGATGCCGGTGAAATCGACGTGCTCGACATACTGCAGGCGAGCCATCTCGCCATGCGCAGGGCCTTGCAGGGCCTCGCGATCCGACCCCGCCACGTGCGGGTGGACGGAAACCGCTGCCCATCCGTGTCCACGCTGGGATTTCCCTGCAGTGTCGAGGCGATCGTCGGTGGCGACGCGCTGGTCGCCGAAATCAGCGCCGCCTCGATCCTCGCGAAGACCAGCCGCGACGCCTGGATGGCGAAGGTGGCGGTCAGCTACCCCGGCTATGACTTCGAGCGGCACAAGGGCTACCCGACGCCCGAGCACCTGCGCCTGCTGGCTGCGCATGGAGCCTGCCGGCTGCACCGGCAGAGCTTCGCGCCGGTAAGATCGCTGCATGCGCCGAACTGAGCCCCGGAACCCGACCCCGACATTCGTCCACCTGCGGCTCCACACTGAATATTCGCTGGTGGACGGCATCGTGCGCGTGCCCCGCCTGATGCAGGCGGTGGCTGCGGCAGGAATGCCCGCGGTCGCGCTGACCGACCAGAGCAACCTGTTCGCCATGGTCAAGTTCTACCGCGAGGCGCAGCGGCAGGGCGTCAAGCCCATCATCGGCGTCGACGTCTGGTTGCGCGAGGAGGGCGACCGAAGCGAACCCACGCGGCTGACGCTGCTGGTGCAGAACCTCGGCGGCTATCGCAACCTGACGCGCCTGGTGTCGCGCAGTTACCTGGAGGGTCAGGATCGCGGCCGGCCGCTGCTCGATCGGGCCTGGCTCGATGCGGCGACGACTGCCGGACTGATCGCGCTGTCGGGCGCGGGTGAAGGTGATGTCGGGCGCGCACTCGCCACCGGTCGAAGCGAGGAAGCGCGCGCCCGGCTTTCCGCATGGATCGCGTTGTTCGGCGACCGTTATTACCTGGAAATCGAGCGCACCGGCCGGGCGGGCGAGGATCAGCATGTCGCCGCCGTGCTCGCGCTGGTCGCCGATCTGCCGGCGCCGGTGGTCGCGACCAACGACGTGCGGTTCCTCGAGCGCGAGGAATTCGAGGCGCACGAGGCGCGGGTCTGCATCCACGACGGCACCCGGCTCGACGACCCGGGCCGGCCACGTCGTTACACGCCGGAACAATTCCTGAAGAGCCCGGCGGAGATGGCCGAGCTGTTCGCCGATCTGCCGGAGGCGATCGTCAACAGCGTCGAAATCGCACGGCGTTGCTCGCTGGCATTGACGCTCGGCCGCAGCTACCTGCCGGCCTTCGAGGTGCCGGACGGCTCGACGATCACGGAATACCTGCGCGTTCTGGCCGAGCAGGGGCTCGACCGGCGGCTTTCCGCGCTTGCGGCCGAGCCCGCGCTCGTGATCCGGCCGGTCGAGGAAGGGCGCTATCGCCGGCGGCTCGCGGAAGAACTGCGGGTCATCTGCGAAATGGGCTTCGAAGGGTATTTCCTGGTGGTTGCGGATTTCATCCGCTGGGCGCGCGAGCAGGGGATCCCGGTGGGGCCGGGCCGCGGTTCCGGCGCGGGCTCGCTGGTCGCGTGGTCGCTCGGCATCACCGACCTCGATCCGCTGCAACACGACCTGCTGTTCGAGCGGTTCCTGAACC
>JBATEA010000483.1:0-1560 GCA_049663745.1 Steroidobacteraceae bacterium
GGTTCCCTCCAGGGGTCATTCGCGTTCCGCTTGTAGCAGACCGGCCTGCTATCATCAATGGCGCCTGCTGGAGACCCCGCAAATGGCCTTGCGCCACTCGATTCCCGGCTTGCTCGCGGTCCTGCTGACCGGCGCCGTTGTCGGCGCGGCGTCGGCTCGGGCTGGGGACGGCCAGGATGCGGACGCCTCGCCATTGGCAGGAGCCGCTGTCCTGGTCGAGATCAAGGATGCGATCAGCCCGGCGACCCGCGAGTTCTTCCTGCGCACGCTGGCGCGGGCCGAGGAGCAGAAAGCGGCAATGCTGGTGCTGATTCTCGACACGCCGGGCGGCCTGTCGGATTCGATGCGCGACATGATCCAGGGCATCCTGAACGCGCGGATACCGGTGGTCACCTATGTGGCGCCCTCCGGCGCGCATGCTGCGAGCGCCGGTACCTTCATCTTGTATGCGAGTCATATTGCCGCCATGGCGCCGGGCACGAACCTGGGCGCCGCGACGCCGGTCCCGATCGGCGGCTCCGAACCGGCCGGGAAGGATGACGGGGACGAAGACAGAGGCAAAGGCAAGGACGGCGACGGAGACTCCAAGAAGCCCGCCGGCTCGTCAACAGCCATGGACCGCAAGGTCATGAACGATTCTGTCGCCTACATCCGCAGCATCGCCGAGATGCGCGGCCGCAACGTTGAATTTGCGGAAGCTGCGGTCGTCGAGGCGGCGAGCATCACGGCGACTGAAGCGCTGAAGCGCGGCGTCATCGACCTGATCGCTGACGACCTGCCGGCACTCATGGCCGCGCTCGACGGCCGCGAAGTGAAGCTGCCGACCGGCGCCGTGGTCCTGAAGACGAAGGAAATCCTGGTCGAGCGTGTCGAAATGGATTGGCGGACGGCACTGCTGTCCGTCTTGACCAATCCGATGGTGGCGTATGGGTTACTGCTGATCGGTATCTATGGATTGATGTTCGAAGGTTACAACCCGGGCGCGGTGCTGCCGGGCGTGGTCGGCGGTGTCTGCCTGTTGCTGGGCCTCTACGCCCTGCAGGTGCTCTCCGTGAATTTCGCAGGCCTCGCGCTCGTGTTCCTGGGTGTCGGCATGATGATCGCGGAATTCTTCGTGCCGAGCTTCGGCGCGCTGGGCTTTGGCGGTCTCGTCGCATTCGTCATCGGCTCGATCGTCCTGATGGACACCGACACGGCGGGCATGGCGGTAAGCCGTGGACTGATTGGCGGCATCGCGACGGTCGGCGGCTCGTTGATGCTCGGCACGATCTGGTTGGCGATGCGTGCACGACGAAGACCGGTCTCGACCGGCAGGGAGCAGATGGTCGGTGATTCCGCAGAGGCGGTCAGTGCCTTCAACGGCAAAGGCCAGGTGCGGATCTACGGTGAGCTGTGGAATGCCGTCAGTGCTGTACCGGTGGCCGCAGGGCAGCAAGTGCGCATTGACCGGGTGCAAGGGCTGACACTGTTCGTGTCGCCCATCGAATGACAGGAGACCTGTGATGACCTACGTACTCGTTGCCGTCGTCGTACTTTTCGTGGTGCTGGTGATCAATGCGA
>JBATEA010000484.1:0-9217 GCA_049663745.1 Steroidobacteraceae bacterium
GAAGAACACGTGGTCCCAGAATTTCAGTCCGGTGACGCGGCCCTTCCACGCGTCGACCAGCAGGCCGATCTGCTGGAACGTGAAGAACGAGATCCCGATCGGCAGGATGATGTCGGGCACCGGCAGATCGGCGGCGGCGACGAAGTTGAATGACTCGACCAGGAATGCAAGGTACTTGAAGTAAGCAATCAGTCCGACATTGAGCGTTACGCCGATTGTCAGCAGCAGCGCGCGGCGCCCTGCATTCGCGCTCGCGAGCATTCCCCGCACGACGCCGAAGTTGACGACGATCGAGGCGATCAGCAGCAGCAGGTAGACCGGGACCCAGTAGCCGTAGAAGAAGAGCGATGCCGCGATCAGCCAGGCCTTGCCGGCCCGCTCATGACGCAGACCCAGCAGCCAGTAGACACCGACCACGACCGCGAGGAAGGCGAGGAACGCCTGCGATGCGAATACCATGAATTGACAGTGTATGGCACCGGGCGTAGATTTTTCGAATGCTTATGACGTTCGACGATGCGCGCTGGCGTTCGAATCCCGACGCCGTGCGCGACGCGCTCGAGTCGAACCGCATCGTCTTTTTCCCGACCTGCCCGGTGCCGCTGCCCGACCGGACGACGCTCGATTTCCTGCGCAGCGAGCTGCCGTCGAAGCTGAAGCTCAAGAACATCAGCTATCACCCGGAGGCCGCCAAGGTCAGCGGCATCGAGGCCGATGCGGCGACGACGCGGCGCGTGACCGACCTGTTGCGTTCGCACCTGCATGATGTCAGCTCGTTTCTGCGACGGGTCACCGGAGACCTGACGAATGAAGCGCGCATCGGCACCTGCAGCTTCCGGCCGATCGAGGAGAGGGGCCGGGGCCTGAAGCCGCACGCGAGCAACGAACTCGTGCACGTCGATGCGGGCGCCTACGGCGCGACGAATGGCGACCGCATCCTGCGCTTCTTCGTCAACGTGAATGCAGAACGCGACCGCGTGTGGGCGACGAAGGGCTCGTTCGAAGACGTGCTGGAGCGCTGCGGGCGAAAGGCCGGGCTGCTGGATGAATCAGGACGGTTGTCGGTGAACATCACGAAAAGCCGCGCCGATCGCGCGTTCAGCACGTTCATCGCCGGGCTCGCACACCTGAATCCGCTGGCGACGGTCCTCGATTCCAGTCCCTACGACCGTGCGATGCGGCGCTTGCACAACTACATGAAGGACGACGACGCATTCAAGAAAGATCTCGCCGGCTACCAGGAGATCCACTTTCCGCCCAACACGGCCTGGACCGTGTTCACCGACGGGGTCAGCCATGCGAGCCTCGAGGGCCAGTTCGCGCTGGTCACGACGATGATCGTGCGCCGCGCGCGCATGCGCTGGCCCGAACGCGCGCCATTCAACACCCTGCAGAGCCGCTCGGCCGCAAGGGCCGCCTGATCCCGGTTCACCAGTGAACGCCTCGCAGCAGCGAGGCAAAGAGCAGCGCTTCCCTGGTCGGCGGCAACTCCGGTTTCTTGTCGGCCGGATCGCCCCTGACTGGCGAGGAATCCGGGAACATGCGGAAGGCCGTGTTCATGATCACTTCGGTGATTCGCGGTGCCGCGAGGTGCAGCACCTCGGCCGCGAGCCCGAGCTTGGTCGCAATGCGCTTCGGCCGGTTGATGATGGCCTCGGCGACGATGTCGGCCGCATCCTCGGGCGTCGCGACCGGCATCTGCTCGTAGATCTTGGTCGGGGCGATCATCGGCGTGCGCACCATTGGCATGTTGATGATCGTGAAGCTCACCCCGCGGTCGGCGAACTCGGCCGCCGCGCATCTCGTCCAGGCCTCCATCGCCGCCTTCGAAGATACGTAGGCGGAAAAGCGCGGCGCATTCGACAACACGCCGATCGATGAGATGTTCACGACGTGTCCGCTGCCGCGCCCGAGCATCGACGGCATCAGCGCCATCGTCAGCCGGACTACGGCGAAATAGTTCAGCTGCATGGTCCGCTCGAAATCGTGGAACCGGTCGTAGGACAGGTCGATCGATCGGCGGATCGAGCGGCCCGCATTGTTGACCAGCACGTCCACGCCGCCGTGTTCCGCGAGCACCGTTCGCGCCAGCGCATCGCAGGCCTGGTAGTCCGCAATGTCGCATTGGTAGGAAAATACCTTGCCGCCGTGCTCGGCGAGCCTCACGCGCGCGGCCTCGAGTTTTTCCGGGTCGCGGGCGACGATCAGGACTTTCGCGCCGGCGTCGGCGCAGCGCTCGGCGGCCGCAAGACCGATGCCGGACGAGCCGCCGGTGACCAGCACCACCTTGCCGCGCACCGCGCCCGCCAGGCTGCGGTCGAGCGAGAGGTCCGGATCGAGGTGGCGCTCCCAGTAATCCCACAGCCGCCACGCGTAGTCCTCGAGCGGCGGCACGCGGATTTCCGTGCCCTCCAGCAGCCTTTGCGTCAGCGTTGCGTCGAATTTCGTCTGCCAGTTGGAGAACTGCAGCACGTCGCGCGGGATCTGCAGGTCGCGCAGGACCGTGTCGATCACCTGCTGAAGCGGCCGGTAGCCTGCCAGTGATGCCGAGACGCCGACCGGGATCATGTCCAGCAACTTCGGATCGATGCGGAATGCCATGGTCGGCGCGTGCCCGGCGCGGGCGAAGATGTTCAGCACCTCGCCGACCCGGCGCTGGCGCGGATCGACCAGGTGAAAGCATTGTCCGTCCTGGCCCTCGAGATGCGCCAGGTGATCCATCGCGGCCGCCACGAAGTCGACCGGCACCAGGTTGATGTAACCGCCTTCGACGCCGATCAGCGGAAACCACGCCGGCAGTGAATGCCGAAGCTTCTGGATCATCTTGAAGAAATAATAGGGCCCGTCGATCTTGTCGGCCTTTCCGGTCTGAGAGTGCCCGACGACGAGCCCGGGACGATAGACGCGCCACGGCCTCTTGCAGCGGTTGCGGACCAGCGCTTCGGATTCATGCTTGGTCCGGAAATAGGGATGATCGAGGCCGGAAGCCTCCTCGAACATATTCTCGCGGAACGTGCCCTTGTAGAGTCCCGCTGCGGCGATCGAGCTCACCAGGTGGAAGCAGCCTGCCCGCACGGTTTCGGCAAACTGCAGCGCGTGGTCGGTGCCGACGACATTCGCGGTCTCCTGCTCGTCAGCGCCCACCTTCAGGTCGTAGATTGCCGCGAGATGGAACAGGTGCTCGACTTTGCCCGTGAGTTTCTTGAGACTGGCCGCCGCGACGCCAAGAGCCGGCTCGGCCAGGTCACCCGCAATCGGGATCACACGGCCGGCATGCGGCCCCCATTGCCCGCGCATTGCCTCGAACTTCTCCATCGATTGCGGCCGCACCAGCACATGGACGCGCTTGCCGCGCGCCAGCAGCCGCTCGACGAGGTGGCGGCCGATGAATCCGGTCGCGCCGGTTACGAAATACGCCATTTGAGATACTCTAAACTGATGAGCGGCGAAACGGAACGAATGTCCGCCGTGGACGCCGCTTGGCTGCGGATGGACCGGCCGACCAACTTGATGATGATCGTCGGCGTCATCGTGTTCGACGGGCGCGTCGATTTCCGCCGATTCCGCAGGACGATCGAAGAGCGATTCCTGAAGTTTCCCCGCTTCCGCTGGCGCGCCTCACAGGATGCGATGACCGCGAGCTGGGAGCCGGATCCCGACTTCGATCTCGATCATCACGTCCGCAAAGTCGCACTGCCGGCGCCGGCCGGGCAGGCGGAACTCGAGACGCTTGTTTCGCACCTCGCCGGAAGCGACCTCGACCGGCGGCGGCCGATGTGGCAATTCCACTTTGTCGAGAACTTCGCCGAGGGCAGCGCCGCGATCATGCGCATCCATCATTGCTATGCGGACGGCATGGCGATGGTCCGCGTGTTCCTGACGCTGACCGACCTGCATGCGGAGCCGGCTGCGCCGGGACCCGCGCCTCGCGGCGGCGCGCCGCCGCCGGCCGACGAGGAGACCCTCGCCTGGCTCGGTCGCCTGCACGTGCCGGGTGCGGGCCTCGTGCAAAAAGCCCTGGCCGAGGGCGCGCAGTGGTTTGCGAAAGCCGCGGATCTCACGCGCAATCCCGAGCAGGCCAATGAGCTCGCGAAGCACGCACTGGGCATCGTCGCTGAACTCTCGCGCGTCGCCATGCTCGCCGACGATCCGCCGACGCGGTTCAAGGGCGCACTCGGCGCGCGCAAGATCGCGGCATGGACTGACCCGCTGCCGCTCGCCGATGTGAAGGCGGTCTCGAAGGCGCTTGGCTGCACGGTCAATGACCTGCTGATGTCGACGGTCGCCGGCGCCCTGGGCGCCTACCTGCGCGACCACGGCGAGGACACGACGGGAAAGACGATCCGCGCAACGGTGCCAGTCAACCTGCGTGACCCGAAGGCGGCGGCGGCGCTCGGCAATCATTTCGGGCTCGTGTTCCTCGAGCTTCCGATCGGCATGCGCAATCCGCTCGAACGGCTGTTCGCCATTCACGCGACGATGACCGCGCTCAAGAGTTCCTACCAGCCGGTCCTGACGCTCGGCCTGATGGCCGCGCTCGGCATGCTGCCGCATTCGGCACAATCCGCGGCCATCGACCTGTTGTCCACCAAGGCGACCCTGGTTGCGACGAACGTGCCGGGGCCGGCGCATCCGATGTACATGGCCGGCAGGCGCATCTCGCGACTGATCTTCTGGGTGCCGCAATCCGGCGACATCGGCCTCGGCGTCAGCATCCTGTCCTACGCCGGCCAGGTGCAATTCGGGCTGATCGCCGATTACAAGCGCATCCCGGATCCGGCCGCGGTGACGGCTCGCTTCCACGACGAATACGAAAAGGTCGTGCTGTCGCTGTTGCTGGGCCCATATCTCACCAACGGGCGCTGAGCCCGGGCAGGCTCACGCCAGTTCGGCCTTGGCCTGCTCGACGTCGAGGCGTTCCATCGCATCGGCGGGTTTGCAGGAAGCAGCTTTCCTGTACAGCTCCACGGCCTTCGCCTTCTGCTTGTCGCCGTGCAGCATCAGGAGCCCGTTTGCGAATTCCATGTGCGCGATCGCGGACTCCGGATTCAGCCTGATCGCCTGCTCGAAGTACTTCACCGACTTGGCGGCATCTGCGCCATAGGTCAGCCGGCCAGCGAATGCGCCGACCTTGTCGATGATCTCCGCGTGATAGAGCCCGAATGCGATGTGGGCGTCGGCGTGCTTCGGCTCGCGTTCGATGCAATGCTCGAGGGCATCGTGCACCTTGCCGCCGATGCCTTCGGCGAGCGCCTTGACGATGGACACGCGTTGCGCGTAACGGCCGAGCACGAATGCCTGCATGTACCAGGCATTTGCATTGTCAGGCATTTTTTTCGTGGCATCCTCCGCCCTCTTTGCGGCTTCCTCGAGCAGGCGGATCGCGCGGCGATCGTCATCTTCCAGGTAGGTCGCGGCGACTGCCGCCGCCTTGTTGGCGGCATTTGCGCCCGGCGGCCCGAACTTCGATCCCTGCGCGATCGCGTCGCTGAAATCGCCGCGATGGAATGCGCGCCAGGCCTGCTGGAGTTGCGGCGTCCCCGGAAATGGCTCGCGATCTCCGGCGTGCAGCCGCGCCCAGGCCTTTTTCAGGCTTTCTCCTTCATAGGTATAGGGTTTCTGGTCGTATGGGAACCGGAGCTGCTTCGCAGTGGCCATCATGAACTCCCGGGCGGAACGCGGTATTCTTGACGCAGGACGGCGGCACCAGCGGCCCGCGGCAAGGAGAGGATCATGGCGGCGAAGAAAAAGGGCAAGCTCGGCGGGTCAAGCCAGCCCAAGGGCGATCTGAACCTGCTGTATTCGGCCCACCAGATCTGGCTGGCGGGGCTCGGCGCGATGTCACGCGCCCAGGCCGGCGCGCCGAAGGTATTCGAGGAACTGATGCGCGAGGGCTCGAAACTGCAGGGCGGCGCGCTCGACGCGGCGCAGAAGGTCGTCATGCAGGCATTCCAGGGCGCGCAGAAGAGCGTCAACCAGCGCGTTGATACCGTGAAAGAACAGGCCAGCGAAACCTGGGACAACCTCGAGAAGATATTCCAGACCCGCGTGCAGCGCGCCATGCATCAGCTCGGCATGCCGACCGCCGAGGAAATCGCGGCGCTGTCGCGCCGTGTCCATGAACTGGCCGCCAGCGTCGACAAGCTCGGCGGCAAAGCGGCGAAGAAACACAAGTAGCGCCGGGCAGCGCGCGGCAATCCCCGTGTTGACTTTGCAGATCGTGAACCGGCCGCGCAAGACGGGCCGCATCGGCATCGCGCTGGCCGGTGGCGGACCATTGGGGGCGTTCTACGAATTGGGTGCGTTGCAGGCGCTTGCCGACTGCATCGAGGGACTCGAGCTCAACGACCTGCATGCCTATGGCGGAGTCAGTTCGGGATCGATGCTCGTAGCCGGACTCGCCAACGGCCTGACGCCGGTCGACATCGGCCGGATCGTCATCAGCAATGATTCCGGCCACGACCCCGCGAATCCGGGACTGTTCCTGCAGCCCGACATTCGCGAATATGCGCGGCGATTCGCCGCTCTGCCGCGCATCGTCTGGAATGCCACCGGCCAGTTCCTGCGCGCACCGCTGTCCCAGAGCTTCGCGGAAATGCTCTCCCCGTACGCGGCGGCGTTGCCCGCGGGCTTCTTTGACAGCGCGCCATTCGAGCGCTACCTGCGCCGGCTCTACGAGAGCGGCGGCAGGACCAACGACTTCCGCAAGCTGAAGCGACGCCTGTTCATCGTCGCGACGAAACTGAATACCGGCGAAGCGGCGCTGTTTGGCCAGCCCGGACTCGACCATGTGCCGATTTCGCGCGCGATCCAGGCCAGTACGGCGCTGCCAGGGCTTTATTCGCCGGTCGAGATCGACGGCGAAGTGTATGCCGACGGTGCACTGCGGCGAACGATGCACGCATCGGTTGTGCTCGAAGCCGGCGCTGATCTTCTGATCGGCATCAATCCGCTGGTGCCGTTCGATGCCTCCGACGGCGGCAGCCGCAGGCGCGAGGTCGACCTGACCGACTACGGACTGCCGGTCGTCCTCAGCCAGACGCTCCGTTCCCTGGTCCAGTCGCGGATGCTGGTCGGCGTGGCAGCCTACAAGGACCGATTCCCGCGCGCGGAAATCCTGCTGCTGCAGCCGGATCGCGCCGACCGCAGCATGTTTTTCGCGAACATGTTCCGCTATTCGGGCCGGAAGCGGCTGGTCGAACATGCCTACCAGAGCACGCGCCGCGACCTGTTGCTTCGCGCCGATGAAGTCGCACCACTGCTCGCCCGCCACGGATTGCGGCTGCTGCCGGAGGTTCTCAAGGACCCGTCGCGGAGCTTCGAGGCCGCGCTGGAGCAGCAGAGGAACCGGGATCGCCGCGTCGTGCGAGACCTGTCATCCGCGCTTGATCGGCTTGAAGATGTGCTCGACAGCGGAAGCGCCTGATGGCGGGCGTTGCGCCCGCCATTGGATCAGTCGAAAGGGTGCCGCCGGATGATCGTGTGATCGCGGTCCGCACCGGTCGAGATGATCGTGACCGGAACCGCGCACAGTTCCTCGAGCCGCGCAAGGTAGTTGCGGGCGGACCGCGGCAACTCCTCGAGTGAGCGCCTGCCGACGGTCGAGTCCTTCCAGCCCGGCATTTCCTCATAGACAGGCTCGCAGTCGGCGTACTGCTCTCCGGTAAGCGGAGGCATGTCGGAGACCGTCCCGCCGAGCCGGTAGCCGATGCACAGCTTCACGCGCTCGAGCCCGTCGAGGACGTCGAGCTTGGTCACGCAGAGGCCCGTGATGCCGTTGTTCAGAATCGAGCGTCGCAGCGCGACGGCATCGAACCATCCGGTGCGGCGCGCACGCCCGGTGACCGCGCCGAATTCCTGGCCGATCCGCGACAGGTGCCTGCCGTCTTCGTCGAAAAGTTCGGTCGGGAACGGACCGGCGCCGACCCGGGTCGTGTAGGCCTTGGTGATCCCGAGCACGTAATCGATGTCGCGCGGACCGAGCCCGACGCCGACCGGCGCATTGCCGGCCACCGTATTCGACGAGGTCACGAACGGATACGTGCCGTGATCCACGTCGAGCAGCGTGCCCTGCGCGCCCTCCAGCAGGATGTTGCCGCCCGACTGCTGGATGCGCTTGATTTCCAGTGCGACGTCGCCGATGAGCGGCTTCACTCGTTCGGCCTGTGTCAGGCATTCGTTGAGCGTCGCGGCAAACTCAACTGGCGGTTCGTGCAGGCGGTGCTGCAGCACAAAGTTATGCCAGTCGAGGAGTTCACGCAGGCGGGACTCGAAATGCTGCGGGGACAGCAGGTCGCCGACCCGGACCGCGCGGCGCGCGACTTTGTCCTCGTAGGCCGGGCCCACACCGCGCCCGGTCGTGCCGATCTTCCGATCGCCGCTCGCGCATTCGATCGCCCTGTCGATGGCGACGTGCGAGGGCAGCACCAGCGGGCACATCGGACTGACTTGCAGGCGCTCGAAGACGGGGATGCTGCGTGCAGCCAGCATGTCCGCCTCCGACAGCAACGCTTCGAGCGACAGCACGACGCCGTTGCCGATGAAACAGCGCACCTGGTCGCGCAGCACGCCGGATGGAATCAGCGACAGCACGGTTTTCTGCCCGCCGATGACGAGTGTGTGGCCGGCATTGTGGCCGCCCTGGAATCGCGCGACGGCGGTCACCCGCTCGGTCAGCAGGTCGACGACCTTCCCTTTCCCCTCATCGCCCCACTGGGCGCCGACGATGACGATGATCTTGCCCATCCGCGCCTCAGGACCTGGCCTGCAGCAGCCCAGGTGCGGCCGCGAGGCCCGCCCAGTGGATGTTCATCGAAGGCTCAGCGGCCCGGCTGCTTCAAGTATTTGAAGAACTCGCCATCGGGGGCGATCACGAGCACGTCGCTGGGCGTGCCGATCGCCCTGCGATAAGCCTGCAGGCTGCGGTGGAACGAATAGAACTCCGGATACCGCTGGTACATGCGTGCGTAGGTTGCGGCGGCGATGGCGTCGCCTTCGCCCCGGATCTTTTCCGCGTCGCGGTTGCCGATGGCGAGCGTCTCGGTGCGCTCACGCTCCGCTTCCGCCCGGATCCGCTGTGCCTGCTCGTCGCCTTCGGCGCGCAACTGCGAGGCCTGGCGCGCGAAATCCTGACGCATGCGGTTGAACACCGAGTCGGAGACCTCGTCCGGCAGATCGATGCGCTTGACGCGCACGTCCACCAGCGTCAGGCCGAGCT
>JBATEA010000485.1:0-4910 GCA_049663745.1 Steroidobacteraceae bacterium
CCGCGATTCCTGTGCTGCCAGGCGAGCGCCTCGCCGAATTTCTCCTCGGTCGCGGCGTCGGGCTCGACGATATCCAGCCATTGGAGGACCAGGAAGGCTTCGTCGCCCGCGCTGCCCAACGCGAGCGCTTCCGGCACCCACAAGGAACCCGCCTGTCGCAAACGCGCGAGGCCGTCCGCTTCCGCATCGAACAACTCACGCCGCGCAATCGGCGCGCGTTTGACGAACACCGGGCCGCGCGCGGTCTGCCATCGGCAGCAATCATTGATGCTGCCGCCGTGCACCTTCGCCTCGGGTGCCGGCGCGACTGCGTGCCCGAGTGCCGCCGCTAGCGCGGCAGCGAGCCCTACGCTCATGCGCGATCGGCGATGCGTTGCGCCTGCCTGCGCAGCATCGCGCCGAAGCGCGCGCGGTCGTAGAAAGCCTCGAGGGCGGCGATGTCGGGCCTGCGGCGACGCAGCTCGTCCGGTTTCACATCCATCGGCATGTCGCAGGCGATGGTCGTGAGCCGCCGCGCGAGGAATGCCGCCTCGCGATGTTCCGCGAGCCTGGCTGCGAGTTTCGCCGCGCCGCGGATCGGGATGGACGCCACGCGTCCGAGCCCGTCGTAGATCTCCTCGAGCGAAGCGAACTCGCGCAGCAGCGCGGCTGCGGTTTTCTGTCCGACGCCCGGAACGCCCGGGATGTTGTCCACCGTGTCGCCGGCGAGCGCCAGGAAATCCGCCATGCGCTCGGGCCGCACGCCGAAATGACCCTCGATATCCGCATATTCGAGGCGGCGCTCCGCAGCCCAGTCCCAATACGCGTCGCCGGCATGGATCAGCTGCGCGAGGTCCTTGTCGCGGGTCACGAGCACAGCGCGGTGGCCGCGGCTGCGGAATTGGGCCGCGATCGTGCCGATGATGTCGTCGGCCTCGTGGGTGGGGCTTCCGAACTCAGCGAGGCCGAGGTGGCGGCACAGTTCGCGGCACCAGGCGAACTGGCGCTTCAGTTCCGGCGGCGCCGGCTCGCGGTTCGCCTTGTAGGCGGGATAGATTTCATTGCGGAAGGAGCTCGCGAGGCTTTCGTCGAAGGCGACCGCGATGTGCACCGGTTGCGCCTGCTCGACGAGGTCGCCGAGGAAGCGGCTGAACCCGTACAGCGCGTTGACCGGCTCGCCATCCACGCCGGTCATCTCCAGGCCCACCGAATAGTAGGCGCGAAACACGAAGAAACTCGCGTCGACGAGGTAGAGCGGCTCGCGGGCCTCGCCGCTCACTGCCGGAAGCGCTGGATGCGTGCGTGCAGCGGGCTGGTGCGCGGGAAGTGCGCGAGCAGGTATTCCATCTGGTCGGCCAGTACGCGCCGGCCCTTCAGGTAGATGTACTCCGCATAGGTCGGCGTGAACGGCACGGCGAGCAGCTGCATGCCGGCCTGCTCCGGCGTGCGCGAGGCCTTGGCGTTGTTGCAGCGCCGGCAGGCGGCGACGACGTTGTTCCAGGCATCCTTGCCGCCCTGGCAGAAGGGACGCACGTGGTCGCGCGACAGCTGCTGTGAAGAAAAGCGGCCGCCGCAGTACATGCACAGGTGCGCATCGCGCCGGAACAGCGTTTCGTTGTTGAGCGGCGGCACGTAGTCGCCGCGCAGGCTGCCGGGATTGCCGGAGCTGCCCTGCGTCGCCATCATCGAGTTGACCTCGATGACGGTCTGGCGGCCGCTGCGCGCATTGGTGCCGCCGTGCAGCTCGTACAGGCGGCTGCCAAAGGCATAGGCCACCTGGCCCAGGCAATAGAGCCGGACGGCTTCCTTGTAGTCGATCCACTCGAGCGGCATGCCCGAGGCGTCCGTGCGCAGCACCTGCTGCGACAGCCGGAAGGCCAGTTCATTGGCCGCCGCCGGGGTCGACGGCTTCGTTGCCTGCATTCTCGCGTTCACAACCCGTCTACGTTAACCGAAACCGCAAACAATACGTCAATTGTGATATTTTTCAACGCGCCGCGGTCCAGCCGACCGGCCGGCCAAGCAAGCCAGGGAGGAACTTGATGCCAGTCACGATCGGCGTGCTGAAGGAAACCGTGCCAGGCGAAAACCGCGTGGCCGTGGTCCCCGAGGTCGCAACCCGCCTCGCCGCCCTGGGCGCCAGGCTCCTGATCGAACGCGGTGCGGGCGACGCGGCCCGCTTCCCCGACGCGCTTTACAAGGATGTCACGTTCGCCGAAAACGCCGACGCGGTGCTCGAAGCCGCCGACATCCTGCTGGCTGTGCAGCCACTCACTGCCGCCGTCGCGGGGCGGCTGAAGACCGGATCCACGTTGATCGGATTCATCGCCCCGCATGCGCAAGAAGCGCTCGTCCGCGCGCTGCGCGACCGCCGCGTGACCAGCTTCGCGATGGAACTGGTGCCGCGCATCTCGCGCGCGCAATCCATGGACGCGCTGTCCTCGCAGGCGGCCGTCGCCGGTTACAAGGCGGTGCTGATCGGCGCCGCGGCGCTCGACAAGTTCTTCCCGATGCTGACGACGGCCGCGGGCACCATTCGCCCGGCGACCGTGCTCGTGATCGGCGCCGGCGTCGCGGGACTGCAGGCGATCGCGACCGCCCGCCGCCTCGGCGCCATCGTCGAAGCCTATGACGTCCGAAGCGCCACGCGCGAGCAGATCAAGTCGCTCGGCGCCAAATTCGTCGAGACCGGCGTCACCGCCGAGGGCGCAGGCGGCTACGCGCGCGAACTGACGGCGGAAGAGAAAGCAAAGCAGCAGGAAGTGCTCGATTCGAGGATCGCCGCCGCCGACTGCGTCATCACGACCGCCGGCGTCCCGGGCCGGCCGGCGCCGCGCATCATCGGACGCGCGGCCGTCGAACGCATGAAGACCGGCGCCGTGATTGTGGACCTGCTCGCGGAGAACGGCGGCAACTGTGAACTGACCCGCGCGGGCGAGACCGTGGACCACGGCGGCGTGCGCATCATCGGGCCGGTCAACCTGCCGGCCTCGGTCGCGTTCCACGCGAGCGAGATGTACGCGCGCAACCTGCTCAACTTCATCAAGCCGGCGCTAGCCGCCGGCGCACTGACCATCGACTGGAACGACGAGGTGTTCGCGGCTTCCTGCGTCACGCACGACGGCAGCATCCGCCACGAACCGACCAGGAAGACCGTGGAGGCCGCGTAATGGAAGGCGTGATTGCACTGTATATCGTGATGCTGGCCGCCTTCACCGGCTACGAGGTGATCGCGCGCGTGCCCGTGATCCTGCACACGCCGCTGATGTCGGGCTCCAATTTCGTGCACGGCATCGTGCTGGTGGGCGCCATGGTGGCGCTCGGGCGGGCCGACACGCTGCTCGAGCAGGTCATCGGCTTCACCGGCGTCGTGCTCGGCGCCGGCAATGCGGTCGGCGGCTATGTCGTCACCGAGCGCATGCTAGAGATGTTCCGGTCAAGCGGCCAGAAGAAGCAGAAGGAGGCCAAGTGATGGCTGGCCTGCTCCCGGACAAGGTCGCGACGCTCCTGATCGACGGCAGTTACCTGCTGGTCGCCTTCCTTTTCATCATGGGCCTGAAGGCGATGAGCTCCCCGGTCACCGCGCGCCGCGGCATCGTCGTCGCCGGCCTCGGCATGTTGATCGGCACGGTGATGAGCTTCCTGTACCCCGGCATGGGGAATTTCCCCCTGATGCTGGTCGCGATCGCGATCGGCGGCGGGCTCGCCTGGTGGTCGGGCAAGCGCGTCGCGATGACCGACATGCCGCAGATGATCGCGCTCTACAACGGCATGGGCGGCGGCGCAGCGGCGGCGATCGCGGCCGTCGAGCTCTTCCGCATGGCCTCGGCCGAGGCCGCGGCGATCCACAGTCCGGTGGTGACCGCGCTTGCGTCCGCCGGCGCCTTCATCGGCGCGGTCAGCTTCTCCGGCTCGCTGATCGCTTTCGGCAAGCTGCAGGGCCTGATCAAGCGCAGCTTCCGCTTCAAGGGCCAGCAAATCGTCAACCTGCTGATCGTCGCGGGAACGCTCGCGATCGGGGCTTCGATCGTGGTCGCCGGCCATCCGACGATGCAGACGGTCGTGCTGTTTTTCGGGCTCGCGCTGCTGCTCGGCATCACGATGACGCTGCCGATCGGCGGCGCGGACATGCCGGTCGTGATCTCGCTGTACAACGCCTTCACCGGCCTCGCGGTTGCCTTCGAGGGATTCGTACTCGAGAACACGGCCATGATCATCGCGGGCATCGTCGTCGGTTCAGCCGGCACGCTGCTGACGCAGCTGATGGCCAAGGCGATGAACCGTTCGCTCGGCAACGTGCTGTTTTCGGGATTCGGCGAGAGCGAGGTGGCAGCGAGCGGCGACGTCAAGGGCGCGCTGAAGCCGATCGAGCCGTCGGATGCGGGCGTCATGATGGCGTTTGCGCAGAAGGTCATCGTCGTGCCGGGTTACGGCATGGCGGTCGCGCAGGCCCAGCACAAGGTCTGGGAGCTGTGCCAGCTCCTGATCGACAAGGGTGTCATGGTGCGCTTCGCGATTCACCCGGTCGCCGGGCGCATGCCGGGCCACATGAACGTGCTGCTGGCCGAGGCCGGCGTGCCCTACGACCTGATCTCGGACCTCGATGAAATCAACGCGGAGTTCGAGACCGCGGATGTCGCGCTCGTGATCGGCGCGAACGACGTCGTCAACCCGGTTGCACGCACGGACAAGGGCAGCCCGATTTACGGCATGCCGATCCTGAATGCCGACAAGGCGAAAAACGTGCTCGTCATCAAGCGTGGCCAGGGCGCCGGATTCTCCGGCATCGAGAACCATCTCTTCTATCTCGACAACACGCGCATGGTCTACGGCGACGCTCAGAAAGTCGCCGCAGAACTCATCCACGCCATCAAAGCGGTCGGTTAGCGCGCTTTCGCCGCGCGCCCCGGCCGGGCGGGGCTCCCTCGCTC
>JBATEA010000486.1:0-1632 GCA_049663745.1 Steroidobacteraceae bacterium
GCCCTGGGTATCGAGCGAACCGCGCACGATGTGGTAGCGCACGCCGGGCAGGTCCTTGACGCGGCCGCCGCGGATCAGCACCACCGAGTGCTCCTGCAGATTGTGGCCTTCTCCGCCGATGTAGCTCGTGACCTCGTAACCGTTGGTCAGCCGCACGCGACAGACCTTGCGCAGCGCCGAGTTCGGCTTCTTGGGCGTCGTCGTGTAAACGCGCGTGCAGACCCCGCGGCGCTGCGGCGAGCGCTGCAGTGCGGGCACCTTCGACTTGTAGGTTGCCGCCACGCGGCCGCCACTGATCAATTGATTTGTCGTTGCCATACAACCTGTCAGTCTGGGCGCCGGCGGGATTGCCGGACGCATGAAACACCGGGCCGCCCTGTGGCGGCCCGGATACCTGTTTTGCGATTCCGCCCCACCCGTATACCGGGGTGGGGGGCCGGAAAGGCCCGCGATTGTAGATACCGGGCCGTTGCGCCGTCAAGCCGCGCCCGCACCCGTTCCGGGCTGGTCCCAAGGCGTTGTTTTTATTGCACTTTGGCTTCGCAAGCCGGGTGGTGAAGGACTATTCTTCTGCGCGCCGCATCAGCGTGCTCTTGCCGAACAGCGAACCGAGCAGATCGACGGCAACTTCCGCCGTCCGATTGTGCAGGTCGAAGGCCGGGTTGAGCTCCATGATGTCGACCGACCCCAGCAATCCAGTGTCCGCGACCATCTCCATGCACAGCTGCGATTCACGATAGGACGGTCCGCCCGCTACGGTCGTACCGACCCCCGGCGCGATGTCGGGATCGAGGAAGTCCACGTCGAAGCTGACGTGCAGATGGGTGTTTCGATCAAGGCCGGCAAGGGCCGCTTCCATCGTCTGTCGCATGCCTATTTCGTCGATGTAACGCATGTCGAAAACTTCCAGCGCGAGCTCGTGCACGAAACGCTTTTCGCCCGCATCGACGCTGCGGATTCCGATCTGGCGGACGACGCCGGGCGCGATGATCGGCGCCGTGCCGCCAATCCCGACCAGCTGCGCCGGACCGTAACCGCACAGTACCGCCATCGGCATGCCGTGGATGTTGCCGCTGGGAGTCAGCACGTTGGTGTTCGAATCCGCGTGCGCATCGAGCCACAGCACGCGCAGCTCGCGGCCGCTTGCGCGGCAATGGCGCGCCGCAGCGCTGATCGAACCGATCGAGAGGGAATGATCGCCACCCAGCAGGATCGGCAGGCGGGAAGCCGCGAGTTCGGCGTGGTACGCGTGGTGCACTGCGCGATTCCACGCTGTGACTTCCTCGAGATGCCGGTAGCCGTCCACCGGTGGCAATCCCGGATTGGCCGGCCCCTGCAGGTTGCCCCGGTCCAGCACTTCGACGCCCTGCGACTCGAGCATTGCCTGCAGCTTCGCCACGCGCAGGGCCTCCGGCCCCATCGACGCGCCACGCGTGCCGGCACCAATGTCGGTTGGTGCGCCGATCAGGGAAACTTTCTTTTTTCTCGGATCCTGCAAGACAGACACAGTGTAACGCCGAACCACGGGTCGCGACGCAATCGGGCGGTCCGGTATGATTGACGCCGGTCATGACGCTCACAGCCAACAGCCTGATCGACCTCGAATCGCGCCTCGGGGCGCATAACTACAAG
>JBATEA010000487.1:0-2547 GCA_049663745.1 Steroidobacteraceae bacterium
GTCGAACACGGGCTGATCCCAGCCGCGTGTTCGACCGGATGCGGCGATTGCGCTTCCAGCCACTCGCCCCACAGCCAGGCGGGCGCCAGCAGTGCGAGCCACAACACCTGCGGCCATTGCCGCAACAAAAGCACGCCTGCGGCCGCGCCGAAGGACCACAGCATCAGTGCGCCCGGCCAATGCTCCGCCATGTTGAAGACCTGCCCGGCGAGATAGATGCCGGCGCCGAGCACGCCGGTGCCGACCGCGTGCAATGCCGCGGAAAGTCCTGCGCTGCTTTTCGCCGCGAAGGCGCCGCCGATATGCGCCGCCGCGATCATTGCGAGCACGAGCGCGAAGCGCCCGGCGGGCGACAGGTCATCCCAGTGCGCCGCGACGAAGAGCATCACGCCCGCAATCAACAGCAGGCCGCCGAGACCGAAGGCGATCAGCGCCAGGCGGCTCTTGCCCGCGTCACCGCCGTGCTCGGTCTCCCAGGCACGGATTCGCTCTGCGGTCGCCGCATCCACGACACCGGCCTTCGTCCAGCGCGCGAGCGCCGACTGCCAGGCATTACTCATCCGAAATGCTTCCGCTCGATCGTTTCGTAGTAATCGATGATCTGGCGCACGTACTGGCGCTTGCTCAGGTAGCTGCCCGGATAAAAGCTGCGCTTGAAGCCGTAGATGATGATGGACTTCACGTCGTAACGGTCGAGGCCGAGGTGCCGGATCGCGAGCGAGAGCTCGTTGGTCACCGTCGTATGGCTCATCAGACGGTTGTCGGTGCAGAGCGTCGTCGAGAGCCGCTGCGCGCGCAGCTTGCTGAAAGTGTGGTCCTCGAGGCGCTGCAGCTGCGGGTTGGTCTGCAGGTTGCTGCTGAGGCAGACCTCGAGCGTGATCCGCCGGTCGGCGATGTAATTGCCGAGCCGCTCGATGTAGTGCCCGCGGTCCACGATGTCCGGGTCGCGGATCTGGTCGGCCTCGAGCAGATAGGTGCCGTGGCCGATGCGGTCCGCGTGCAGGTCGGTGATCGCCTGGAAGATGGACTTGGGCCCGTAGGCCTCGCCCGCATGCACGGTGCGCTTCAGGAAATGCCGGTGCGCGTAGTCGAAGGCCTCGCGGTGCGCGCCGGCCGGGTAGCCTGCCTCCTCGCCCGCGAGATCGAAGCCGACGACCTGGTAGCCATGCGCGTCGCGCGCGAGCACGGCGGCGCGCGCGAGGTCGATCGAGGCCATCGCGAACAGGTCCTTGGGACGCGTGTACGGATGCGCGTCGAACAGCGTGTCGTAATACGGGCTGTAGCCGCGCGTGAACATCCGCATCGCGCAACAGATGATGCCGTACTCGAAAGGCGGTTCGCGGCCCTCGATGACTGCCGGGCGGCGGTTGAATGCATCGCGCTGGCGGCGCAGGCCGCGATCGACCGCCGCGATCACCTGCACGGCGTCGAACCCGCGGCGCACCTGAAGCTGCGGCGCGAAACGCACTTCGAGGTAGCGCACGCCCTCCGCCTGGTTGTCTTCGGCAAGCTCCGCGGCGACACGCTCGAGCGCCTCCGCATCGTGCATCGCCGCGACCGTGTACTTGAAGCCCTTCAGGTATTCGCCGAGGCTGGCATAGCGTTCCTTGAACACGGTCTCGCGCAGGCCGCCCTCGGTATAGCTCGGCAACTCCACCTTATGAAGGCGCGAGAGCTCGATCAGCGTCCCGAGGCGCAGCGAACCGTCCAGGTGCACGTGCAGGTCAGTCTTGGGGAGTTCGGCCAGAAACGCCGTCGTGATGGGCTTGTCCGACATCCCCGAAGCATAACGCGACGGCCGCTTCCGGTAAGCTTTGCCGCGTGGGTGCCACCAATACCAGCGTATGGACGGGGGTAATACGTAATGCCAGCGTCGCGAGCGGCGCCGGCAGCGCCGCCTATGGGTTGATTGCGCCGGGGGCGGTCGCAATCGCGGATCAGCGCATCGCCTGGGTGGGCAGCGATGCGGAACTCCCCGCTCGCCTCGCCTGCCCGGTCAAAGACGCCCAAGGCGCATTGCTGACGCCAGGGCTGATTGACTGCCACACGCATCTCGTATGGGCCGGCTCGCGACACCCGGAATTCGAGCAGCGGCTCGCCGGTGCGAGCTATGCGGACATCGCCAAGGCCGGCGGCGGCATCGCCTCGACCGTGAAAGCGACCCGCGCCGCAAGCGAAGCAGAACTCGAGGCACTCGCGCTGAAACGCGCCCTGCGACTTGCGGCCGAAGGCGTGACCACGATCGAGATCAAGTCCGGCTACGGTCTCGACCTCGCCAATGAATTGAAGCTGCTGCGGGTCGCACGAAAGGTCGGTGAACGCCTCGGCATCACCGTGCGCACCACGCTCCTCGCCGCCCATGCCGTCCCGCCCGAGTACCAGGGTCGCAGCGATGACTATATAAATAGTGTCTGCGACGAGATCCTGCCCGCGGCGGCCGCGGCCGGTCTCGCCGACGCCGTGGACGCCTTCTGCGAGACCATCGCCTTCACGCCCTCACAGGTCGAGCGCGTATTCACGCGGGCGCGGGAACTCGGGCTCGCCGTC
>JBATEA010000488.1:0-3423 GCA_049663745.1 Steroidobacteraceae bacterium
CGGCTTCAAGCAGTCCGGCAACGGCCGCGACAAGTCGCTGCACTCGATGCACAAGTACACCGAACTCAAGACGACCTGGATCGACCTGTCATGAAAGTCACGGTGGCGGCCACGCAGATGGCCTGCGGCTGGGATCGCAAGGCCAACATCGCGACTGCCGAGCGGCTGATCCGCGACGCGGCCGGCCGCGGCGCGAACGTGGTCGTGATCCAGGAACTGTTCGAGTCGCCGTACTTCTGCAAGGACCACCTGGCGAAGCATTTCGAACTTGCGACACCGATTGCGGACAACCCGGCCATCGCGCGGCTTTCGAAGGTCGCTGCGGAGCTGAAGGTCGTGCTGCCGGTATCGGTGTTCGAGCGCGCGCAGAACGCCTACTTCAACACGCTCGCGATGCTGGACGCGGACGGCAGCCTGCTCGGCACCTACCGCAAGTCGCACATCCCGGAAAGCCCCGGTTATCACGAGAAATTCTATTTCTCGCCCGGCGACACGGGCTTCAAGGTCTGGCCGACGCGCTTCGGCACGCTAGGCGTCGCGGTCTGCTGGGACCAGTGGTTCCCGGAAGCCGCGCGCGCAATGGCGCTGATGGGCGCCGAGATCCTGCTGTACCCGACCGCGATCGGCTCCGAGCCGCAGGACCCCACGCTCGATTCGCGCTGGCACTGGCAGCGCACGATGCAGGGACACGCGGCGGCGAACGTCATGCCGCTCGTGGCCTCCAACCGCATCGGCAAGGAGCGCGGAGAAAAGCTCGAGATGACGTTCTACGGGCATTCATTCATCGCTGACCACACCGGCGAGGTCGTCGCCCAGGCCGACGATCACAGCGAACAGGTGCTGACGGCGAGCTTCGATCTCGAGGAAATCCGCCGTTATCGCCATGCCTGGGGCGTGTTCCGCGACCGGCGTCCGGACCTGTACGGCCCGCTCCTGACGATGGACGGTGCCGCCGATTGACACTCCGCTCGCGGGCGAGGTCGCCTGCGTGGACCTCGAGACGACCGGCGGCAATGCCTTGCGCGACCGGGTCATGGAGGCCGGCATCGTCCTGATGTCCGGCGGCCGCGTCGTCGAGGAATACTCGACGCTCATCAACCCCGGCGTGCGCATTCCGTACGCGATCCAGCAATTCACCGGCATCACCGAGGCGATGGTGGCCGATGCACCGTCATTTGTGGAAGTCAGTGACGAAATTCTGAGGCGCCTCGAGGGGCGCCTGTTCGTCGCCCACAATGCGCGCTTCGACTACGGATTCCTGCGCGGTGAATTCCGGCGGCTCGGCCGCCGCTTCCGCGCACCGGTGCTCTGCACGGTGAGGCTCTCGCGCGCGCTGACGCCCGGCGAGCGCGGCCACAACCTCGACGCCGTCATGGCGCGCTATGGCATAGCGTGCACTGCACGGCATAGGGCGCTCGGTGATGCGCAGGTGCTTGCGGAACTGCTGCGCATCGCGGGGGAGCGCCGTGCGCCGGCCGAGCTCGACGCGATCGTGGCAGGACTGATGCAGGCGCCGCGCCTGCCGCCGCAGCTCGATGCGGGACTCGTGGACGAGCTGCCCGAGGGCCCTGGCGTGTATCTCTTCCACGGCGAGAACGACGCGCTTCTCTATGTCGGCAAGGCGAAGAACATCCAGTCGCGCGTCCTCGCGCATTTCGCTGCGGACCAGCGTTCACGCAAGGCGATGGAGCTCTCGCGCCTGGTCAGGCGCATCGAATGGATCTCGACGGCCGGTGAATTCGGCGCGCTCGTCACCGAAGCCCGCCTGATCAAGGCACGGCGGCCGCTGCTGAACCGGAGGTTGCGCGAGAGCCCGACGCTGTGGACCATCCGGATCGGCGACCCTGCCGACAGCCCGCATGCAGTCATCGAGGAGCTGGATCCGGAGAGCGACACGGACGAGTCCTGCGGCATGTTCCGCAGCCGTGGCGATGCCGATCGCGCGCTCGCCGGCATCGTGCGCGACCAGGGGCTGTGCGCGAAAAAACTTGGGATGGAAACTGGCGAGGGCTCCTGCGTCGCATATCAGCTCGGGCACTGCCGCGGCGCCTGCATCGGCAAGGAACCGGCATTGGTGCACGCGATCCGCGTGCGCCTCGCATTCTCGCGACTGAAGCGCCGCGACTGGCCCTTCGGGGGCCCGATCGGCATCCGCGAGCGCGACTGGAGCGGCGCCGAGGAAATCCAGGTCTTCGACCGCTGGTGCTATCTGGGCACTGTGCCTGGCGCCGTTGAACTCCCGGAGTTCCAGCGGCGCCCGAGAGAATTTGACCCGGATATTTACCGGATCCTGCTGGGTTATCTGGAGCGGCCCCCGCGCGGGGCCGAGCTCGTTCATTTCGGCATGTCGTCTTCGCACCTGACGGCACAACCGTGAAACGACCTGATCATCCCGCAATGTACGGGGGAGCGCTGTTCGTCACCACGGCGCCCGGCACTGCGGACTTGCTCGTCGGCGAACTGCAGGCGCTCGGCATCGCGGACGCGCGCGAGGTTTTCGGCGGTGTCGAAGGTACGGCTACGCTCAGGGAAGCCTACAGCGCCTGCCTCTGGTCGCGGGTCGGATTGCGCGTGCTGTGGCGGGTCGCCGAGACGCCGGCCGCGAACGCGGTTGAACTGTATGAAGGTATTCGCAGCGTCGACTGGTCCGTACACATGGGCGAGTCGGATACGCTTGCGGTCGATTTCTCCGGCAGCGTGACCGGCATCGACAATTCCCAGTTCGGCGCGCTCCGGGTCAAGGACGCAATCGTGGACTGGTTTCGCGAGCAGACCGGCGAGCGCCCATCGGTGGATCGCGTGGCGCCGGCGCTGCGGGTCAACGTGCACGTCGCGCGTGGCGCCGCATTCGTCGCAATCGATCTTTCCGGCGACAGCCTGCACCGGCGCGGTTATCGCGGCGGCCAGGGCGCTGCGCCCCTCAAGGAGAACCTCGCGGCAGCAATCCTGCTGCGCTGCGGCTGGCCGGCGATCGCGGAGGCGGGCGGCTTTTTTGTCGATCCCTTGTGTGGCTCCGGCACACTGCCGATCGAGGCCGCGCTGATCGCCGCCGACATTGCGCCCGGGCTCACGCGCGTGCGATTCGGATTCGAGCGCTGGCGGGGGCACGATGCCGCGCTGTGGGCAGATCTTCGTGGCGAGGCGGTTGCGCGCGGCGCTCCGGATCGCCTGGCCGCCGGATGCATCCGCGGTTACGACCGCGATCCGATCGTGCTGCGGGACGCAGAGGCGAATGCCGCGCACGCGGGGCTGGCGGGGCGGCTGCAATTCCAGCGTTGCGAACTCGCAACGCTGCCAGCGGCGCCGGCGCCGACCGGCCTGCTCGCGGTCAATCCGCCTTACGGCCAACGGCTCGGCGAGGCCGACGCCCTGCGCGCACTCTATAAGCTCCTCGGCGAGCGCCTGCGCACGGGTTACCTGGGC
>JBATEA010000489.1:0-3522 GCA_049663745.1 Steroidobacteraceae bacterium
CCATTGCACTCGGCGAACACGTCTATACGACGCATGCATTCAGGGACTACATGGAGAACCAGGCGGTCGCCGTGGTCCAGGTGGATGTCTGCCGGATCGGCGGCATCACGCCGTGGCTCGAGGTCGCAGCACTCGCGAACGCCTTCAATATTCGGGTTTGCCCGCACGCCGGAGACCTGATGCAGGTGCATCAGCACCTGGTCAAGGTGATCCCGAACAACTGGCTGCTCGAGGTGATACCTATCTGGGACAAGGGCCCGTTCAGGCACCAGATCAGGCTCAAGGACGGGAAATGCCTCTCACCCATCGAGCCCGGCGCTTCTTCCGAGTTCACTCGCGAGGCGCTCGACGAATTTCGCGTCCATTGAGCGCGCCGCACAGGCACGCACAGGTGACCGGGATGAGAAAATTTGCCGAACAGCTTGGATTTCCGGAGGCGCCGGTGCTGCTGCCGGATGGAGGCTTCCTGTTTGTCGAGATGGACCCCGCGAAAGGTTGCATCACGCGCTTCAGCAAGGACGGCCAGTCGCGATCCGTGGTGGCGAAGACCGGCCGGCCGAACGGGCTTGCGCTCGACCGCAACGGGTTCATCTGGGTCGCCGAGACCGCGATGCGCGCGCTCCTGAAGCTGAGCCTGGACGGGAAGTTCGAGGTCATTGCGAACTCCTGCGACGGCGAGCCCTTCCTGTTCCTGAATGACCTGGCGCTGGCGCCGAATGGCGACATTTATCTCACCGACTCGGGCATCGAGATCGAAGAGGTCGCGCCCGGCGGTGTGCTGAACCCGGATTACCGCAAGCTTCGCTATGACGGCCGCGTGTACCGGATCGACCCGAAGACGCGCGCCGTCGAATGCGTCGACCGCGGCATGCAGTTCACCAATGGCGTCGCATTCGGGCCGGATGGCAACCTGTACGTGGCCGAGACGCTCTCCGGCAATATCTATGCCTATGAATACCGGCAGGGCCGCGTGAAGGGAAAACGGCGCTTGTTCGGCAACGTCATCGAGCATTTCAACCCGGCGGAGCTGAAGGGGCCGGACGGCATGAAGTTCGGAGCCGACCGCAATCTCTACGTGTGCGTCTTCGGGCAAGGCGACGTCACCGTGCTGAAGCCGGATGGAACGGTGGCGCGGCGAATCAAGGTAGATGGCTCACACCCGACCAACCTGGCATTTGGCCCGAAGGGCGATCAGAAGATCTACGTGACGGAAGTCTCGACGGGTTCGGTGCAGGTGCTGGACGTCGGCACCGATGGATTCCCGCTCCACCTCTAGCCGGAACGCCAGGGCACCTCGCCCGGTACGGGCGGCACGATGTAGCGGCCGGCGCCCTCGCGCCGTGGAAACGGGAATTTCCCCCTGCCGGTCGGCGGATGGACCTGTAGCTCCCTGAGCTTCTGCTCGTCAATCTCGATCCCGAATCCCGGCGCCTCGCCCAGCACGATGTAGCCGCCCTCGATGCGGTTATCCCAGCGCAGGCAATGCTCACGACCTGGATCGACGACTTCCATCATGTTGTGATTCGGCAGCGCCGCCGCGACCTGGGCCATGTAGTTGGCCTGCGCGTTCATCATCGAGACCTGCAGGCCGTAGACGTGGGCCATGTGCGCGATCTGCCGCAGGCCCGTCACGCCGGATTGCCCGGTCCAGACATTGATCACGTCTGCAACGCGGTTGACGATCAGCGGATAGACGTCGCGAAGGGTATGCAGGTTCTCGCCGGTGGCTACTTTCGCGGCTACCTGCTGCGAAACCTGGCGCAGGCCATGGTAGTCCCAGCGCCGCGCGGGCTCCTCTACCCACAACAGGTCGAAGTGCTGCTCGAGCTGGCGGATGTAGCGCACGGCCTGCTTGGGCGACCAGTATTCATTTGAGTCGATCATCAGCGCGGGCCGCGGCGAGGCGATGCTGAGCGCATCGCGCATGATGCCGAGCCGCCGCAGGTCCGCCTTGAGGTCGAGCCCCACCTTGAGCTTGCCGCCGTCGATGCCCTGTTCCGCCATGCGCCGGTAGAACCTGAACAGCTCTTCGTCCGACAGGCAGTAATCGAGGCCGCTGGCATAGGCCTTGACGCGCCCATCGCGCGCGCCGAGCGTTTTCCACAGAGGTTCCCCTGCGATCTTGGCCTTGAGGTCCCATAGCGCCATATCGATGGCGCTCATCGCGGCGCAGGCGGCGCCCTCGTTGCCCGCCTTGTGCAGCATGTCGTTCATGCGGATCCAGAGCGCCACGACCTCGCGCGGGTCCGCGTCCTCGATGACGCCGTACAACCCCTCGATCGCGGCGCCACCGTATCCGAGCGAGATGCCCGTGAGCCCTTCGTCCGTGTCGAGATACACGATGGACCCCGGCAGCATTTCCACGCCGCTCGGCAGGTTGGCGTCGCCGACCAGGCGATCCATTTTCATCAGGTACTGCTCGACGCGGTAACCGGTGATCTTCATCTCGGCACCAGCCCATTGCCCGGCGCATCGCCAGCGACCGCCCAGCCGCCCTCGATCCGCACGCCCGAAGTGAAGAATCGCGTAGCAGGCTCCGGGTCAACGATCTCGACGCTCATTGAATAAGGCATTACGCCGGCGAGATGCGCGTGGATATTTCCCGGTGCCGCCGACAGGGTAACCGGAAGCTCGAGTCCGAACGCGGCGTCCGCAACCTGTAGCGCCCCGGTGATTCCGATGGCATTGATGTCGACCTGGACGACGTCCGCCGAGCGGCGCTCGAGATGGGGCAGGAACTCGCCGATCGCCGCGAATCCCTTGCCCACGCAGACCGCGCCGCGTACTGCATCCGATAGCTGCCTGAGGCCACGCGCATCGCGGTCGCGGGAAACCCCCTCGACCCAGGTCAGGTCGAATTGCTGCTCCAGTGTTCGCACCCGCTCGATCGCCTGCTTTACCGACCAGCCATGATCCGCGTCGATCATCAATTCAGGCTCGGGCGTTGCTTCCGCCAGCGCGGCGCGCATTCGTTCGAGCCGACGCCTGTCCGCGCGCTCTTCCGCGCCGACCCGCAGCTTGCCGCCGCGCAATCCATGATCACGCGCCATCCGCAGATACCACGCGGATAGCTCTTCATCGCCGAGAGACAGGCCGATGCTGCTCGCGTAGGCATTCGCCTTCGGTCGCGCGCCGCCGAGCGTCTTCCACAAGGGTTCGTCATTGGCCTTGGCTTTCAGGTCCCAGAGCGCATGGTCGAGGACCGCGGCCGCATGGCTCTGCGCCTTCCCGCGCCGGCCGGTGGACTGCGCATTCATCATCCGTTGCCAGATTCCGGTGACAGCTCGCGGGTCGGCGCCCACGAGCATGTCCGCCACCAGGCGCCTGACCGGCGCGCGCGCGCCTGAATCCGCGATGGCGATTCCCGCAAGGCCCGTGTCGGTCGTGAGCTCAACGATGCAGCAGCTCGCGGCTGACCGCCCGGCCGACGCGTGCACATCACCCGCGCGCCGGGTCACTTTGACGCCGGTGATCTTCATGCGGTTGTTCCCGCGGGGACCTGCCGGTTCATGTACTCCACAC
>JBATEA010000490.1:0-1855 GCA_049663745.1 Steroidobacteraceae bacterium
CGCCGCCCATGCCGGTTTCCTGGATCGCCAGGTGCACGTCTTCCGGCGTGACCGGATTGGCACCGGCGCGTTCAAAGAGAAGCCTGAGTACCGTCGCGCCGGCCTGTGCATTCGCGCCGCTCACCGAGAATCGGCCGGAGCGGTGGCGGATCTCCACGCCGAGGCGTCCCTCGAGCTGGTGCAGGTTCTCGTCGAACGGGCCGCAGAGCGCGGCGAGCCGGGCGTTGTCCGCTGCGCCAAAATCGACGCTCGTTTCCGGGCTGTCGCTCAAGCGACCAGCCGGCCGCGCAACGAGTTCGGCATGGCCTCGGTGATCCGTACCGCCGCGAATCGGTCGACGAGTTCCGCGGGCCCGTCGAAATTGACCCAGCGCATGTTTTCGGTGCGCCCGGCGAGCTGGCGCGGGTCGCGCTTCGACGGCCCTTCGACCAGCACGCGCTGGACGCTGCCGATCATGCCTTCGCTGATGCGCCGCGCCTGCTGGTTGAGGCGTGCCTGCAGCAGCGCGAGGCGCTGTTGCTTCAGTTCATGCGGCACTTCGTCCGGCAGCGCCGCGGCCGGCGTGCCCGGCCTCCTGCTGTAGATGAAACTGAAGGACTGGTCAAAGCCGACATCGGCGATCAATTCCATCGTCTGGGCAAAATCGGCGTCTGTTTCGCCCGGAAAACCGATGATGAAATCCGACGAAAGGCTGATACCGGGGCGCACCGCGCGCAGTCGCCGGATCTTCTGCTTGTACTCGAGCCGCGTGTAGCCGCGCTTCATCAGCGCGAGGATGCGGTCGGAGCCGCTCTGCACCGGCAGGTGCAGGTAATCCGCGAGCTTCGGCACCTCGGCATAGGCCTCGACCAGCGCATCCGTGAACTCGACCGGATGCGAGGTTGTGAAGCGGATGCGCTCGAGATCCTCGAAGCGCGCGATGTGCCGCACGAGGGTCGCGAGATCGCATATCGTGCCGTCGGCCATCGGCCCGCGGTAGGCATTGACGTTCTGCCCGAGCAGTGTGATTTCGCGCGCGCCCTGAATCACCAGCGATTCGACCTCGGCGACGACTTGCGCGAACGGCCGGCTCATCTCCTCGCCGCGCGTGTACGGCACGACGCAGAACGTGCAGTACTTGCTGCAGCCTTCCATGATGGAGACGAAGGCAGTAGCCCCTTCCGCGCGCGGTTTCGGCAAGCGGTCGAATTTCTCGATCTCCGGAAATGACACGTCCACCTGGGGCCGGCCAGTCGCGCGCAGCGCGGCAATCATCTCGGGCAGGCGATGGATCGTTTGCGGACCGAAGACGAGATCGACGAATGGTGCGCGATCGAGGATGCCCTCGCCTTCCTGGCTCGCGACACAACCGCCGACGCCGATCACGAGCCCCGGCTTGCGGCGCTTCAGCAGCCGCCACTTGCCGAGCTGGGAGAAAACTTTTTCCTGGGCCTTTTCGCGCACCGAACAAGTGTTCAGCAGCACGACGTCGGCCTGCTCGGGCTCGTCGGTCTGCTCGAGGCCAGCCGACACCCGCAGCACGTCGGCCATGCGCGCCGAATCGTATTCATTCATCTGGCAGCCGAAGGTGGAGATATATAGTCGGCCGCTCATGGTTCGACCTGGACCCGGATCAAAAAAGGGCGCCTAGGGTAACGGTTTTGGGCCTGCCGATGAAGCGCCCTGGGGCGCCCGATGGCGCCCCGCATTCAATACAACCACTTGTTTTTAATCAGCTTATTTGCGCGGAGCCGGGCCGAAGGTGCCGCTGGCCGCCGGCAGGGGCTCGGTACGCTTGAGGCTGCCGATCAGAAAACGCCCGGTGGCGGTGAACCTTGCGCCCTGTGGCAGTGTGTCCGCCATCGTGCGGCGGCGC
>JBATEA010000491.1:0-5610 GCA_049663745.1 Steroidobacteraceae bacterium
CCGGGCATTCTCCCGATCACGCGCTTTCCGCAAATGCTCCGATTCGCCGAGCGCTGCGGCGCCAGCGTCCCGGACTGGCTGGTCGAGCGCTTCGATGGGCTGGACGACGACGCAGGGACGCGCAACATGATCGCCGCCTCGGTCGCGATCGAGCAGGTGGCGCGCCTGCGCCGCGAGGGCGTCGACGAGTTCCACTTCTACACTCTGAATCGCGCGGAGCTCGCCTACGCGATCTGCCATGCGCTCGGACTGAGGCCCCGATGAACGCGCTCCGCAAGGCCCTCGGCGAACGGATCCTGATCCTGGATGGTGCGATGGGCACGATGATCCAGCGCGCGAAGCTTTCGGACGCGGATTATCGCGGCAGGCGCTTTGCGGACTGGCCGCGCGACCTGAAGGGCGCCAATGACCTGTTGTCGCTGACCAAGCCCGAACTGATCGCGGCGATCCATCGCGAGTACCTGCAGGCCGGCGCCGACATCATCGAGACCAACACATTCAACGCGAGCGCCCCGTCGCTCGCCGACTACGGGCTCCAGGAATTCGTCGCCGAGATCAATCTCGAGTCCGCGCGCATCGCGCGCAAGGTCGCAGACGAAATCGCGGCCAGCAGCGGGCGGCCGCGCTTTGTCGCCGGCGCTCTCGGGCCGACCAGCCGCACGGCGTCGCTGTCGCCGGACGTCAACGACCCGGGCCACCGCAATGTCGGCTTCGAGGAACTGCGCGACACCTACACGACCGCCGCGCGCGCGCTGATCGAGGGCGGTGCGGACCTCCTGATCGTCGAAACCATCTTCGACACGCTGAATGCGAAGGCGGCGCTCTATGGGATCACCGGGCTGTTCGAGGAGCTCGGCAGGGAGCTTCCGGTAATCGTCTCCGGAACCATCACCGACGCCTCCGGGCGCACGCTCTCCGGACAGACGACCGAGGCGTTCTGGAATTCAGTGCGCCACGTTCGGCCGCTGGCGATCGGCCTCAACTGCGCGCTGGGCGCGAAGCAGTTGCGGCCGCACATCGAGGAGCTGTCGCGCATCGCCGACTGCTATGTCAGCGCTTACCCGAATGCCGGCCTGCCTAACGCCTTCGGCGAGTACGACGAGCAGGCCTGCGAGACCGCGGAGCAGCTCGGCGAATGGGCGCGGAGCGGGCTCGTCAACATCGTCGGCGGCTGCTGCGGCACGACGCCGGAGCACATCGCGCATATCGCGAAAGCGGTCGCCGGCCTGCCGCCGCGCATTCCGCCGGTCATCCCGCCGCGCTGCCGCCTGTCGGGCCTCGAGGCGCTCAACATCGGGCCCGACATGCGCTTCGTCAATGTCGGCGAACGCACCAATGTCACGGGCTCGGCGCGCTTCCGCAAGCTGATCGAGGCGGGCGACTACACGGCCGCGCTCGCGATCGCGCGCGACCAGGTGGCCGCCGGTGCGCAGCTGATCGACGTCAACATGGACGAGGGCATGCTCGATTCGCAGGCAGTCATGGTGCGATTCCTGAACCTGGTCGCGTCCGAGCCGGACATCGCGCGCGTCCCGATCATGATCGATTCGTCGAAATGGTCGGTGATCGAAGCGGGCCTGAAGTGCCTGCAGGGCCGGGGCGTCGTCAACTCGATCTCGCTGAAGGAAGGCGAGAGGCCTTTCCTCGAGCAGGCACGCAAGCTGCGCCGCTACGGCGCGGCGGTCGTCGTCATGGCCTTCGATGAGCAGGGCCAGGCCGACACGATCGAGCGCAAGCTCGCAACCTGCGGGCGCGCCTTCGGGCTGCTGACGCGCCAGGCCGGCTTCCTGCCGGAGGACATCATCTTCGACCCGAACATCTTCGCGGTCGGGACCGGCATCGAGGAGCATTCGGGCTACGGCGTCGCGTTCATCGAGGCGGTGCGGCAGATCAAGCAGCAATTCCCGGGCGTGCTGACCAGCGGCGGCGTCAGCAATGTCTCGTTCTCGTTCCGCGGCAATGACGCGCTGCGCGAGGCCATGCACGCGGTGTTCCTGTACCACGCCGTCCAGGCCGGTCTCGACATGGGCATCGTCAACGCGGGCCAGCTCGGCATCTACGAGGAGATCCCGGCCGAACTGCGCGAGCGCGTCGAAGACGTGATCCTGAACCGGCGGCCCGAAGCGACGGAGCGGCTTCTCGAGATTGCGCAGCGCTATCGCGGCGACGGCGCCGCGCGGCGCGCCGAGGACCTGGCCTGGCGGGGCTGGCCGGTGCAGAAGCGCCTCGAGCACGCACTGATCAAGGGCATCGACGAGTTCATCATCGGTGACGTCGAGGAGGCGCGCCTGGAAGCAGCGCGCCCGCTCGACGTCATCGAAGGCCCGCTGATGGACGGCATGAACGTGGTCGGCGACCTGTTCGGCGCCGGCAAGATGTTCCTGCCGCAGGTCGTCAAGTCCGCGCGCGTGATGAAGCGCGCGGTGGCCCACCTCGTGCCCTTCATCGAGCGCGAGAAGGGCGGCGCCAGGATGAGCAACGGCAAGATCATCATGGCGACCGTCAAGGGCGACGTGCACGACATCGGCAAGAACATCGTCGGCGTCGTGCTCCAGTGCAACAACTTCGAGGTGATCGACCTCGGCGTGATGGTTCCCGCGCAGCGCATCCTCGAAACTGCGCGCGAACAGTCGGCGGACATGATCGGACTGTCCGGGCTGATCACGCCTTCGCTCGACGAGATGGTGCACGTGGCGCACGAGATGCAGCGCCAGGGATTCACGATTCCGCTCCTGATCGGCGGCGCGACGACCTCGCCCGCGCACACGTCGGTCAGGATCGACCCCGAATACGGCCACGGCGTCGTCTACGTCAAGGATGCCTCGCGCTCGGTCGGCGTCTGCCAGACGCTGGTCACACCCGAGGCGCGCGACGCCTTCTTTTCGCGCGTCAGCGCCGAGCATGCCACGCGGCGCGAGCAGCACGCGGGCCGCAGGCGGCGTCCGGACGGACTGGCGCTCGCCGACGCGCGCGCCCGCAGGCCTGCGCTGGACTGGACCACGTACCGCCCGCCGGTTCCGCGGTTCCTCGGCACGCGTGCGCTCGGGCCGCTGCCGCTCAGGGACCTGGTCCCGTTCATCGACTGGATGCCGTTCTTCAATGCCTGGGAATTCTCGGGCAAGTTCCCGGACATATTGAAGGACCCGGAACGTGGGGCAGCCGCCAGCGCCTTGTGGAAGGACGCCCGCGCGATGCTCGACACTCTGGTGCGCGAACGCTGGCTCGTGGCGCGCGCTGCGCTCGGCTTCTTCCCGGCTGCAGCGGTCGGCGATGACATCGAGATCTATACCGGCGCGGAGCGTGCCCAGGCACATGCCAGGCTGCATCACCTGCGCCAGCAGAAGGTCAAGCCCGCAGGCCAGCCGCAGTACTGCCTGTCGGATTTCATCGCGCCGCGCGAATCGGGTGCCGAAGATTACATCGGCGCGTTCGCGGTGACCGCCGGCATCGGGATCGGGCAACATGTCGAACGCTTCGAAGCTGCGCACGACGACTACTCTGCGATCCTGCTGAAATCGCTCGCCGACCGCCTCGCCGAGGCTTCGGCCGAGGCGCTGCACCTGCGCGTGCGCCGCGAGTTCTGGGGCTACGCGCCCGAGGAGAGCCTGACGAACGAACAGTTGGTGCGCGAGGAATACCGGGGCATCCGTCCCGCGCCGGGATATCCGGCCTGCCCGGACCACACCGAGAAGGCCACGCTCTGGCGCCTGCTGGATGCAGAGGCCGCAACCGGCATCCGGCTCACCGAATCTTTTGCGATGTACCCGGCAGCCTCGGTCAGCGGCTGGTACTTCTCGCATCCCGATGCGCGCTATTTCGCGGTCGGCACGATCGCGGCCGACCAGCTCGAGGATTACGCGCGGCGCAAGGGGATCGCGTTGCCCGAGGCGCGCCGCTGGCTTGCGCCGAACCTCGGCCGCGACGCCGAGGCCGACGCCGCGTGAAGGGCGACGAATCGAGTCCACGCTGAGATGGGCGGCTGCGCGCCGCGTTTCCCGGGCGGTATGATTTGAGGCCTCCCCAAAACGACCCGGGAGAGGCAGTTGAGTACCCGATTTGTCGTCAATGGCGCCGAGCGCGAATTCGTTGGCGATAGCGAAATGCCGCTGCTCTGGTACCTGCGCGACCACGCCCGGCTGACCGGCACGAAATTCGGCTGCGGCGGCGGTTTCTGCGGCGCCTGCACGGTGCTCGTCGACGGCGCGGTCCAGCGTTCCTGCCTGCTGCCGGTCGCGGCCGTCGAAGGCCGATCGATCACGACCATCGAAGGCCTCGCCGGACCCGAGCTGCATCCCGTGCAGCGGGCCTGGCTCGAAGAGGACGTTCCGCAATGCGGTTATTGCCAGGCCGGTCAGATCCTGGCTGCGGTTGCGCTGCTGCGCAACAACCCCCATCCGGATGACAAGGCGATCGCGTCGATCACCAACCTGTGTCGCTGCGGCACCTACGTCCGCATCCGTCGCGCGATCGCGCGCGCAGCGAGCGAGCTGTCGCGATGAGGGCGATGCCGCTCCTGTCGCGACGCGAATTCCTGCGGGTGACCGTGACTGCTTCAGGCGGATTGCTGCTGATGCCGGCGTACACGCGTGACGCATCGGCAGCGGATGCCGCCACGGCGCCGCCGAATCCGCTCGGCGTGTACCTGCGCATCGAGCCCGACAACCGCGTTTATATCGGCTCGCGCAATCCGGAAATCGGCCAGGGAGTCAAGACTTCGGTGCCGATGATCATTGCGGAGGAGCTGGATGCCGACTGGTCGCTGGTGACGGTCGAGCAATTGCCGCTCGGCATCGATTTCAGCGGTCCCGCCCCGCAGTGGAAGTTCGGTTCGCAGGGCGCCGGCGGCAGCACCAGCATCCCGGACGCCTGGGCCGACCTGCGCCAGATCGGTGCGCAGGCACGCTGGCTGATGCGGAGCGCCGCGGCATCGCAGTGGCGGATCCCGCTCGAATCGGCCGGCACGCGTGACGGTCATGCGCTGCATCCTGACGGGCGGCGCCTGGCTTACGGCGAGCTGGTCGCAGTGGCCGCGACACTGTCATTGCCGGCCGGGCCGGTGGCGCTGAAGGATCCGTCGCAATACCGCATCATCGGCCGCCCGCAGCGTGTCGTGGATGCGCATGAAATCGTGACCGGGCGGGCGCGCTACGGCATCGACGTCTATGAGCCGGGCGCCTATACGGCCGTGATGCTGCGCTGCCCGTTCTTCGACGGCGGCATTGCGGGCTACGACGACAAGGCCGCGAAGGCGGCGCCCGGCGTGCACGCGGTCCTGGTCATTCCCGGACCGAAGCCGGGGGAACCGTTCACGGCCAATCTCGCGACCGGCATCGCGGTCGTCGCCGAAGACACCTGGTCCGCACTGAAGGGGCGCGCTGCATTGAAGGTCGAGTGGACCCGCGGTCCATTTGCCACGGAGTCGAGCGCATTGCTCGACCGGCAATGCGAGGAACTGCTGTCGCGGACCGGGCTCATCGTGCGCAACGACGGGGACTTCGATTCCGCCCGCCACAAGGCCGCACGCACGGTGCAGGCGCGCTACCGCCTGCCATTCGTCAGCCATTCGCCGCTCGAGCCGCAAAATGCCTTCGTGCACGTGCAGGCGGATCG
>JBATEA010000492.1:0-4730 GCA_049663745.1 Steroidobacteraceae bacterium
GTCCAGGCCCTGTTCGCGCGCGCAATTGATCGCGCGCTCATAGCCCGCGTCGGCGTGACGCATGACGCCGGTACCGGGGTCGTTGCGCAGCACGCGCGCGATGCGCGCCGCGGCGGCCGCCGTGCCGTCGCAGACGATCACGAGCCCGGCGTGCTGCGAGAAGCCCATGCCGACACCGCCGCCGTGATGGATCGAAACCCAGGTCGCGCCGCTCGCGGTATTCAGCAGTGCGTTCAGGAACGCCCAGTCCGAGACCGCGTCCGATCCGTCCTTCATGGCTTCGGTTTCGCGATTCGGGCTCGCGACCGAGCCGGAGTCCAGGTGGTCGCGGCCGATCACGACGGGTGCGGAAAGCTCGCCCTTGGCGACCATCTCGTTGAACGCGAGCCCGAGCCGCGCGCGATCCTTCAATCCCACCCAGCAGATGCGCGCCGGCAAGCCCTGGAACTTGATGCGTTCGCGCGCCATGTCGAGCCAGCGGTGCAGGTGCCTGTTGTCGGGGATCAGCTCCTTCACCTTCGCATCGGTGCGATAGATGTCTTCGGGATCGCCAGAAAGCGCCACCCAGCGAAAGGGCCCGATGCCCTCGCAGAAGAGCGGCCGCACATAGGCAGGGACGAAGCCCGGAAAGTCGAAGGCGTTCTTCAGGCCTTCCTCGAGCGCAACCTGGCGGATGTTGTTGCCGTAGTCGAACACGATCGCGCCTTTCGCCTTGAGGTCGAGCATCGCCTGCACGTGGATCTTCATCGAGGCGCGCGCCTCGCGCTCGATCAGCGCCGGATCCTTCTGGCGCGCTTCGGCCGCCCTCGCCATCGTCCAGCCGCGCGGCAGGTAGCCATTGCGCGGATCGTGCGCCGAGGTCTGGTCGGTCACGACATCCGGCACCACACCGCGCGCAACCAATGCGGGCACGACATCCGCCGCATTGCCGAGCAGTCCGATGGAAAGCGCCTGCTTCGCCCGCTTCACGCCGTCGATCATCGTGAGCGCTTCATCCAGCGTCGTCGCCTTGCGATCGAGATAACCGCTGCGCAGGCGGAAGTCGATGCGCGACTCGTCGCACTCGACTGCGAGCATCGAGAAGCCTGCCATGGTCGCGGCGAGCGGCTGCGCGCCGCCCATACCGCCGAGGCCCGCGGTCAGGATCCAGCGGCCCGCGGCCGTGCCGCCGAAATGTTCGCGCGCGCAGGCGCCGAAAGTCTCGTAAGTGCCCTGCACGATGCCCTGCGAGCCGATGTAGATCCAGGAGCCCGCCGTCATCTGACCGAACATCATCAGGCCCTTGCGATCGAGCTCGTGGAAATGCTCCCAGGTCGCCCAGTGCGGCACGAGATTGGAATTTGCGATCAGCACGCGCGGCGCATCCACATGCGTCTTGAATACACCGACCGGCTTGCCCGACTGCACCAGCAGCGACTCG
This sequence comes from Steroidobacteraceae bacterium, assembly GCA_049663745.1. GTDB lineage: Bacteria > Pseudomonadota > Gammaproteobacteria > Steroidobacterales > Steroidobacteraceae > SCUD01. The sequence goes on from JBATEA010000492.1 coordinate 1,421, forward strand.
TCGTCCTTCAGGCGCGTCAGCACCGAGAGAATCCGCTCGAAGGCATCCCAGTTGCGCGCGGCCTTGCCGATGCCGCCGTAGACGACGAGCCGGTCGGGATGCTCGGCGACTTCCGGGTCCAGGTTGTTCTGGATCATCCGGAATGGCGCTTCGGTCAGCCAGCTGCCGCAGGTCAATTGGCTGCCGCGCGGCGCGCGCACCACGCGCGGACCTGCGGAAACTGGCGCGGGCTTCGCATTCATGGATTGCGAGAATACGCCAGGCGACGCCGGTGGGATATCCTTGCCGCATCCCGGCCAGCAGCGGCACATGAGCGCCATCCCGACCGCATCCCCTGCCGATCGCCTGCGCGTGGGCAGCATCACGGGCGTGCCGATCGAATTGCCGATCGCGGGCCCGGGCGGGCGCAGCTTCGCTTTCATCATCGACTGGCACATCCGCGTGCTGATAGCGGCCGCGTGGATGTTCCCGATGGGTGTCCTCGTCTACAACATCGCAAGCGACGGAACACCGGTGCCTGCCTGGCTCGAGCGGCTCGCGTGGCTGCCGCCGCTCTTGATCTATTTGCTCTATCACCCGGTGCTCGAGATCCTGATGGCGGGACGCACACCGGGCAAGCGCATCGCGGGCGTGCGCATCGTGACCGCCGAGGGAACGGTGCCGAGCGCCGGCGCGCTGCTCGTGCGCAACCTGTTCCGGTTCATCGACGGACTGCCGGCTTTCTATGTCATCGGCCTCGCCTTCACGGTCATGACGGCGCGCAACCAGCGCATCGGCGACCTCGCCGCGGGAACGCTGCTCGTCTACGACGAGAGCGGCAAGGCCGAAAATCTCGACGACCTGTCGCGCGCCGGCATCACGCGCGGCATCTCCACCCCCGATGCGGAACTCGTCCAGGACCTGCTCGAGCGCTGGGAGACGCTCGATCCCGCGCAGCGCGTCGAACTCGCGCGGCGTTTGCTCAATCGCCTCGACCCCGCCGCGGCTGCGGCGCACGGCGCCTGGCTCAACGACGGTAATGCATTCGATGCGCTACAGAAGTGGTTGGGCAGGAACCGATGACCGGTGGCGCCGCGCGCCAGACGAGCGCCGTCTCAGCGTGCGGTCCCGACGGCCTCGATGCGTGCCGCGAGATCGCCGCCTTCCTTGCGCATCTTGAGGTCACGGTATACCTCGAGATAGAGCGATACGAAGAACGGCGTGATCAGGAATCCCGCCAGCAGGGTCGTGACGGCCTGGACGATGAACGCGATCACCGCGTCGAAACCGACCATGATGAACAGAAGGCCGGCGGCGACCCCGATCAGCAAGAACAGCACATAGATGATGATGAGCGCGATCGAGAAGACCGCCGTCGTGCGCCACCAGTTGCCCCAGACCAGGCTGTGGCTGTACTTGAGGCTTTCCACGACGCCCTTGTCGTCGAGAACGATCGCCGGCTGGTACATGAAGAGCGACATCATCAGGATCAATCCGGGGATGACGAGCAATATCATGCCCCCGGCGACACAGAGGCCGTAGAGGATGCTCGCGACCAGCATCGTGAGCAGGCAGCTCAGCCCGCGCCCCAGGGCAGCGCCCATGCTGATCTTCCGGCCCTGCGCGACCGATTCTCCGCGCGCGATCGCCGCACCATAGATGATGAGTGTCAATGGAACCGTGCACAGGATGCTGATCCAGTAACCCGGCATCAGCGCCATACCGGCAGCGGTCAGGGGATCTGCGAACGCGCCGGACCACAGCATGTAAGCGATCGGCACGACGCCGATCAGCCCGCCGATCAAGGCGAACACCAGCAATGACATGAAGCTCGCGCGAAACAGCTGAAAGACCGAGTCGATGACCTGGCCGATGCCGCGGGGCGCGGTCGCTAGCTGATACATGTTCCCCTCCCGGATCCCTCAAATAGCAACGGACATTCCAGAAGCGCAGTTCAATTCAACTCCAGCGGCACCAGCCGGCCTTTCTTCTTCACGCCCAGCTGGACCGGCCGCGGCGCACCCTTGGGCGGCACGGTGACCTCGACCCAGAGCGATTCGCCCACGGGGCGGCGCGAAGGATCCTGGACACGTTCGGAGATGAAGTACGCGAGCGGCTCCGCGAGCTGCCAGCAGGGCTTGCCGCCGCAGCTGCGGGCCGAGACCCAGTGCCGGCCGTCATTGTCCTCGATCGCGACCAGGCGCTGGTCCTTCACTTCCAGCCGTCCCATGAACATCGCGGGCGTGCCGGAATCCGCCGGCGCGCCGCGCGTCGCCGTGCGCTCCGCGTCCACCAGCACGGCGATGCGGACATAGCGGCCGCGGATCGGCAGGTCCGGGTCGTAGGGCACGGTCTCGACCCACACGTGCGGGTAGTGCCCGCGGTCGTACAGATATTTCGCGCCGACCGATGCAACCAGCAGTACCTGGATCGCCGCAACCACGAGCCCTTTCATCAGCGCGCTCAAGGTCCCGCCCTGCCAATGCGGCCGACCAAGCGGCGGCGCATGCGCTCCAGCAACCAGCCGCCGCCGAGGAAGACCACGCCGATGCCGATCAGGCCGAGTGCGCGATCCAGCTTGCCGAATATGTTCGAGAAATAGAAACCGATGATCGTGAGCGCGAAACCGAGCACGCCGACATTCACCGCGAGACGCTGCTGGTCCTTGACGCCCCACAACACGATCCCGACCGCGCCGATCGCCATCAATGCATAAAGCGCCAGTTCGCCGGAATCCGGCCGCGACTCGAGTTGCGTGACCAGGAAGGCCCAGCCCAATGCGAGCAGGAGATACACCGCCGCACGGCCACGCAACGCGACGGCGACCGCAAACGGCAGAGCGATCGCCAATGTCCAGGCGATGATGACCGCGCTCAAATCGGGCTCCCCGAGCGGCTCGCCGTGCCAGCGCCAGTCGTAGATGCCCGTCGTCGCGAGCATCAACGCGGACGGAATCAAGCCGAGCGCGCCGAGCCAGGCGAGCGCACGACGCCAGCGCGCATTCGAATCCGGCGGCGTTGCGGCAAGATACGCACAGGCCAGCAGGAACAGGCCGATCGCAGCAGGGATCAGCCCGTGTTCGACCGGATGCGGCGATTGCGCCTCCAGCCACTCGCCCCACAGCCAGGCGGGCGCCAGCAGCGCGAGCCACAGCACCTGCGGCCATTGCCGCAACAACAGCACGCCTGCGGCCGCGCCGAAGGACCACAGCATCAGCGCACCAGGCCAATGCTCCGCCATGTTGAAGATCTGCCCGGCGAGATAGATGCCGGCGCCGAGCACGCCGGTGCCGACCGCGTGCAATGCCGCGGAAAGGCCTGCGCTGCTTTTC
>JBATEA010000493.1:0-3666 GCA_049663745.1 Steroidobacteraceae bacterium
GGTCTGGCTGGTCCTCGGTTACCTCTTCCACACCACCGGCGAGCTGTGCATCAGCCCGGTCGGGCTCTCGATGGTCACCAAGCTGGCCCCGTTGCGCCTGGGCTCACTGATGATGGGCGTCTGGTTCTTGATCAATTTCGTCGCCAACACGCTCGCGGGCTATATCGGCGCGTTCTCGGAGCACATGGGCGAATACACCTGGATGGTTTCGCTCGCGACCGATGTCGGCGTGCGCGCTGAACAGGCGGGGCTTCTCGGCGTCTTTGGCGGTCTCGCGGCGCTCCTGATCGCATTCAGCCTCGTGCTGTGGGCCGTTTCCGGACGCATCATTCAATGGATGCACGGCGCCGAGGGAAAGTGAGGAAACCGATGCTGCGCTACGCCTGCGCGCTCTGCATCGCCGGCGCGATTGCCGCCTGCGGTGGCGAGAAACCGAAGGAAAGCGCGGACGAGTTCGTCGCGCGCGTCAACAAGGACCTGCTGCAGCGCTACCACGAGAATGCGATGACCTCCTGGGTGCAGCAGACCTACATCACGCCGGACACCGAGCAGCTGGAGGCCAAGGCGGAAGAGCGCGTGGCCGAGTATTACCCGCAGGCTGTCAGGGATTCGAAGGCCTACGAGGGCATGGAAATCTCGCCCGAGTCGCGCCGCGCGATGCTGCTGCTGAAGCAGGGGCTCTCGGCCCCGGCGCCGGACGACCCAGTCAAGCGAGCGGAACTCACGACCCTCAGTTCCCGCCTGGAATCCGCCTTCGGCTCCGCCAAGTGGTGCCCCGGCGGCCCCGATACCTGCCGCAATCTCGACCAGCTTTCCGAAACGATGGCGAAAAGCCGGGACTGGGACGAGCAGCTCGAGGCATGGGAAGGCTGGCACTCGGTCGCGCGGCCGATGCGCAAGGACTACCAGCGCTTCGTGGAGCTCGCGAACGAAGGCGCGAAGGAACTCGGCTTCGCCGACGTCGGGGAGCTGTGGCGCTCACGCTATGACATGAGCCCGGTCGAATTCGAGAGCGAAACCGAAAGGCTCTGGAAGCAGGTGAAGCCGCTGTACGACGGCCTGCATTGCTACGCGCGCACGAAGCTGCAGGACAAGTACGGCAAGGACCGCGTGCCGGATGGCAAGCCGATACCTGCGCACCTGTTCGGCAACATGTGGGCCCAGCAGTGGAACAACATCTTTGACCTGCTCGAGCCCTACCCCGGCGTCTCGAACCTGGACGTCACGTCGGCGCTGAAGAAGCAGGGATACGACGCGACGCGCATGGCGGAGTCGGCGGAATCCTTCTATGTGTCGCTGGGCTTCCAGAAACTGCCGACGAAATTCTGGGAAAACTCGATGCTGACGCGTCCGCGCGACCGCGACGTCGTCTGCCACGCGAGCGCCTGGAACATCGACACGCACGGCGACGTGCGCATCAAGCAGTGCATCCAGCCGACCGAGGAAGACCTGTATACGATTTACCACGAGCTGGGCCACGTCTATTACTACCTCAGCTACATCGACCAGCCATTCTTGTTCCAGAGCGGTGCGAATGACGGATTCCACGAGGCCATCGGCGACACGATCAACCTGTCGATGACCGAGGGTTATCTCGCGGACGTCGGCCTGGTGCCCAAGGGCGCGAAAAGCAGTCGCGAGGCGTTGATCAACCGCCAGATGAAGGTCGCCGCCGAGAAGATCGCCTTCCTGCCCTTCGGCAAGCTGATCGACCAGTGGCGCTGGGGCGTGTTCTCGGGCGCGATCAAGCCGGAGAACTACAACCAGGCCTGGTGGGACCTGCGCCGAAAGTACCAGGGCGTCGAGGCCCCGGTCGCACGCAGCGAGGAAGACTTCGACCCGGGCGCCAAGTACCACATCCCGGGCAACACGCCGTACACGCGCTATTTCCTCGCCTTCATCCTGCAGTTCCAGTTCCACAAGGCGCTGTGCGACGCCGCCGGCTGGAAGGGCCCGCTGCACGAGTGCTCGATCTACGGCAGCGCCGAGGCTGGCCGCCGCTTCCGCGAGATGCTCGCGCTCGGCGCGAGCAGGCCCTGGCAGGATGCCCTCGAGAAACTGACAGGCACGCGCCAGATGGACGCCTCGGCGATCATCGATTACTTTCAGCCCCTGATGGGCTGGCTCGAAGAACAGAATCGCGGCCACGACTGCGGCTGGTAACGAAAGGGACCCCGACATGAGCACACCGGACGCTGCACGGCAGCTGACCTTTCGCGCGATTGCGTTGTCCCTGGTCCTGACCGTGCTGCTCGCGGCAGCGAACGCCTACCTGGGTCTGTTCGCCGGCCTCACGGTCGCGACCGCGATCCCGGCCGCGGTCGTTTCAATGGGCGTGCTGCGCATGATGGGCCGCTCGAGCATCCTCGAGAACAACATCGTCGCGACCGGTGCTTCCGCCGGATCCTCGATCGCGGCCGGCACGATCTTCACGATTCCCGCGCTCGTGATCATGGGTCACTGGACCCACTTCGAGTACTGGTGGGTGCTCGCGATCGCGGGCCTCGGCGGCCTGCTCGGCGTGCTGTTTTCCGTGCCGCTGCGCCGCACACTGATACTCGACCAGAAACTCCAGTTTCCCGAAGGTGTTGCGACCGCCGAGGTGCTGAAGGTCAGCGTGGACCCGGGCCGTGGCCTGAAGTCGCTGTCGTACGCGGCCGGGGCGGCCGCCCTCTTCAAGCTCGCGCTATCGGGCCTGAAGTTCTCGCCAGAGTCATTCATCACCGCGCGCTTCTTCGGCGAGCGCACCATTGGCTTCTTCGGAATCAGCCTGTCGCCCGCGCTGCTAGGCGTCGGCTACATCGTCGGACTGAACATCGGCGCGCTGATGCTCTCCGGCGGCGCGCTGTCGTGGTGGGTGTTCATCCCCTGGTACAACAACTTCATGTCAGGCCACGATCCGGCGCTCTCCGCGCAGCTCGTCGGCCTGTCGGCCGGGGATGCGGCCTACCTGATCTGGAGCCGGCAGATCCGCTTCATCGGCGTCGGCGCCATGCTGATCGGCGGCATGTGGTCGCTGTGGTCGCTGCGGAAATCGCTGTTGTCCGGGGTCAAGACCGGACTGAAACTGCGCGGGGTCGCCGGCGCGGACATTCCGGACACCGAACGCGATCTGCCGATGGGCATGATCATGACCGGCATCGTGCTGTTCGTGATCCCGCTGTTCGCCCTCTATTACGTCGTCGTCAGCAGCCTCGGCATTGCGTTGACGATGGCGGTGATCATGGTGATTGCAGGTTTCGTGTTTTCGTCGGTCAGCGGCTACATGGCGGGTCTCGTCGGCTCGTCGAACAACCCGGTGTCCGGCATCACGATCTCGACCATCCTGTTCGCATCGCTGATCCTGCTCGCCATCATGGGCAAGGGTTCGACGGTCGGGCCGGTGGCCGCGATCATGATCGGCGCCGTGACCTGCAATGCCGCCGCGGTTGCCGGCGACAACCTCCAGGACCTGAAGGCAGGCCAGCTGATCGGCGCCACGCCCTGGCGCCAGCAGGTGATGCTCGGCATCGGCGCGCTCGCGAGCGCTGCCGTGATGGCGCCGGTGCTGAACCTGCTGCTCTCGGCTTATGGTATCGGCACGCCTGCTCACCCGGGCGTCAATGCGCTCGCCGCGCCGCAGGCGACGCTGATGGCCTCGGTCGCGAGCGGCATCTTCGGCGGCGG
>JBATEA010000494.1:0-3455 GCA_049663745.1 Steroidobacteraceae bacterium
CCTCTATGTCGGGCGGCTTGCGTGCGAGGTCGGAGGGTTCGAGGTCGAGCTTGACGTCGCGGCGGATGGTTGCGAGCTTGCGCGAGAGTTCGAGCGTCTCGAGATTCTCGCGCAGGCTTTCGCCGACCTTGCCCTGGATCTCGGCGGCGTGCGCGATGATCCCGTCGAGCGTCTTGTGCTCGTTGAGCCATTTCGCAGCGGTCTTGGGACCGACCTTCGGCACGCCCGGGATGTTGTCCGAGCTGTCGCCCACGAGCGCGAGGTAGTCCACGATCTGCTCGGGGAACACGTCGAATTTCGCTTTCACGCCCGCGCGGTCGAGCTTGGTATCGAACATCGTGTTGACGAGCGTGATCCGGTCGTTGACGAGTTGCGCCATGTCCTTGTCGCCGGTCGAGATGACGACCGTGAGACCTTCATGGGCGGCCCGTTCGGCGAGGGTGCCGATCACGTCGTCGGCCTCGACGCCCACGATGCGAAGCATCGGGAGCCCGAGTGCGGGGATGGCCTCGATCAGCGGCGCGATCTGGGCCCGCAACTCATCGGGCATCGGCGGGCGGTGTGCCTTGTACTGCTCGAAAAGATCGTCGCGAAACGTCCGGCCCGGCGCGTCGAAGACGACGGCGATCAACTGCGGATCGTCTTCCCTGAACATGCGGTTCAGCATGTTCAGCACGCCGAGAATGGCGCCCGTGGGCTCGCCCTTCGAACTCGACAGTGGCGGCAGCGCATAGAACGCGCGGTACAGGTAGGACGAGCCGTCCACCAGCCAGAGCTTGTCGGGCTTCGCCATCACTCAAGGACCCTTGGGCTGGTCCTTGTCCTTGTCTTCCGGCTTCGGTGCGGGAGCGGGTGCGGGCGCTGGCGCGGATTCCGGTGCGGGTGTCTGGGTCGTCCGGACTTCCACCGGCGTCTCGACGCCTTCGTCGGGGAGGTACAGCGCGCCGGTCTGGCCGCAGCCCGCGAGCGCGAGAAGGGCGGCGGGCACCAGTAGAGGGATGAAACGCGTCCAGGCCATTGCAGAAGTATAGGCCAGCCTCACTGAGACTGGCGTTCGATGACCGCGAGGGTCAGGCGCGAGACGCAGATCAGGCGCTTCTGATCATCGAAGATCTCGATCGCCCAGACCTGGCTGCGCCGGCCCAGGTGGATCGGCCGCGCACCGCCATGTACATACCCTTCGCGGACAGCGCGCAGGTGATTCGCGTTGATTTCCTGGCCGACGACATGGTAGCGGTCCCGGTCCACGACCATCGAGCCGCCGACGCTCCCGAGCGTCTCGGCGAGCGCGACCGAGGCCCCGCCGTGCAGGATGTGATCCGGCTGCATCGTGCGGTGATCCACCGGCATCCGCCCGTCGAGGTGGTCCGGGCCGATGCGCACGATCTCGATGCCGATGTGCCCGCCCATGTTGGTGCGCTGCAGTTCGTGGATCTCTTTGAGACTGAATTCCCGGAACCAGATACTCATGGCCGCTGAACCTCGTTTCGGTTAGTGTACCTGCCGCGCGGCCCGCGCCAGAAGTTGTCATGACGGAAAAGTTTGTCTTTCCCGCTGCTCCACAGCCGGCCATCGAGGTCGCTGGCAGCGCGTTGAAATTCCCGGTTCGGCGGATCTTCTGTGTCGGCCGCAATTACGCCGCGCACGCCCGTGAAATGGGCATGGGCGGCGAACGGACGCCGCCGTTCTTCTTCACCAAGCCGGCCGACGCCGTCATGCCGAGCGGCAGCGACTTGGCCTATCCGTCGCATACGACAAACCTGCACCATGAGATCGAGCTGGTCGTGGCGCTCTCCGGCGGCGGTCATGATGTCAGCGTCGACGATGCGCCGGCCCTCGTGTTCGGCTACGCCGTCGGCCTGGACCTGACGCTCCGCGACCAGCAAGGCGCTGCGCGGGATCTGGGAAGGCCCTGGGATGTCGCAAAAGGATTCGATCATTCCGCGCCGATCACGGCGATAGTCCCGGTTGCGAAGTCGGGCCACCCGACCGCAGGGCGCATCTGGCTCGAGGTCAACGGCAAGCCGCGCCAGCAGGGCGATATTGGCGACATGATCTGGAAAGTGCCCGAGGTCATCGCCGAGCTATCGGCCTGGTTCGAGCTGTCTGCTGGAGACCTTATCTTCACCGGCACGCCCGCCGGCGTCGGGCCACTGGCGCCGGGCGATCGCGTGCGTGGCGGGGTGGACGGCATCGGCGTGCTGGAACTCGGGATCGTGGCGCGATGAAACTATTCACTTACTATCGCAGTTCGGCCGCCTACCGCGTCCGTATCGCGCTCAATTACAAGGGCATTCCGCACGGCACCGTGCCCGTGCATCTCGTTCGCGACGGCGGCCAGCAGCACAGCGAGTCCTATCGCGAGCTGAACCCGCAGGGCTTCGTGCCGGCGCTCGCCGACGATGGCCACGTGTTCGCCCAGTCGCTCGCGATCATCGAGTACCTGGAGGAAACCAATCCCGATCCGCCGCTGCTGCCGCCCGATTACGCCGGCCGCGCCATCGTGCGCTCGATGGCGCTCGGCATCGCCTGCGATGTCCACCCGCTCAACAATCAGCGCGTCATCAAGTACCTGCGCGACCCTTTGGGCCAGGGCGATGAAGCGATTGCCGAATGGATCCGGCACTGGATCGGGGAGGGCTTCAGGGCGCTCGAGGAACTCGCGCGCCGCCACGGTGACGGCCGGCATTACCTGTACGGAGACAACGTCACGCTCGCCGATGTCTGCCTGGTTCCGCAGATGTACAACGCGCGGCGTTACTATTGCGACGTAACGCCATTTCCGGCGCTGGTCGCGATCGACGCTCACCTGGCGTCGCTTCCGGCCTTCGCCGCGGCGCGGCCCGAAGCGCAACCGGACGCCGAATGACCGATCCACGCGACCAGATGCCAGCTGACCCGATGGCCGGGATTCACTGGAATCTCGACCGCTCGCTGAGTTATGGCCAGTACCTGCAGCTCGACAAGGTGCTGGGCGCGCAGAAGCCGCTGTCGGGCCAGCACGACGAAATGCTGTTCATCGTGATCCACCAGGCGAGCGAGCTGTGGCTCAAGCTCTGCCTGCATGAGCTCGCCGCGACCCGTGCACAGATCCGCGCCGACGACCTGGAGCCGGCATTCAAGATGCTCTCGCGCGTTGCGCGCGCGCAGGCCCAGATGATCCAGTCCTGGGACGTGCTCGGGACGATGACGCCGGCCGATTACATGCGCTTTCGCGATTCGCTGGGCCAGAGTTCCGGTTTCCAGTCCTGGCAGTACCGCCTGCTGGAATTCATGCTGGGCAACAAGGACGTGAAGCTGATCGAGGTGCATGCCTCGGATCCGCCGACCCATGCGTTACTCGGCCGTGAACTCGCGACACCGTCGCTCTATGACGAAACGCTGAAACTATTGGCAAGGCGCGGATTCGCAATTCCGCGCGAACGCCTCGATCGCGACTGTACCCAGGCCTATGA
>JBATEA010000495.1:0-4827 GCA_049663745.1 Steroidobacteraceae bacterium
GGTCCGGCCGAGTTCGTCGTACGCGCGCGCTTTCTGGTAGAGCACCATGTCGTTGTGCTCATAGGTCGGGTACTCGGCGAGCAGCCGGTCGTAGAGCGCAATCGCTTCGAGTGGCCCCGCGGGATCCGGCGCTCCGTGCGCAATGTCCTGGAGCGAGGTGCTGACGTCGCCACTGTGCAGGATCCCGGCCTGCGCGGTCGTGCGCTGCTCGAAGTCCTGCTCGGACTCGGGCAGTCCGGCGCCTGCGGCCGCCGCGCGCGACTCGGCTGGCGCATTCACGGATCCCTGTGCGGGTTCCGGCGCGGCCATTTCCCGCGGCTTACCATCGCCTGCGCGAATCCCGAACTGCTTCTCGACCTGCAGGTCCGCGAGACGCCGCATGGCCTCGGGAGTCATCGCCGTCTCCGGCGTCTCCTCGAGGAAGCGCCGGTAGCCCTGCATGGCCTGATCGAGGCCCTGCTCGACCGGCGCTTCCTGTACATCGGGCTGTACGTTGCGCAGCTCCGCCAGGGTTCCCTTCTCGGGTTGCCCGGCGCAGCCGGCGACAAGAACCGGAGCGAGCAGCAGCGGGATGGTGAGCCGACGCATCAGCGCCCCTCCCCGCCGGACTGCGCGCGCGCGGCGCGATCGTAGCTGTCGGCGACCGCGTAACGCGCCTGCGTCTGCTGCGCCACCAGGCGCTCCCGGCGCGACTTCAGCTGGTTGATCGCGACGGTTTCGATCATGTGGCCCTGCCTGGCCATCAGGATGGTGACCCGCCGCAGTGCGTCGCCGTCACGCTCGCGCAGGCGGACGATCTTCGCGTCGTAGCCGACATAGCTGTGCGTCGCCGCCTGCCTCGCCCTGACGAAGGCTTCGTATTGGGTCGTGAGGGCATCGACGTGCGCGTTCAACTCGTTCAGGTGCACAAACGCCGACGTCAACCGCGCGTGATACTCCGTTTCCAGCCGCCACGTAAGCGCTCCGCGCAGGCGCGCCGTCCGCTGCCGCAGCGCGAGCGCCTCGGGATTGTCGGAATCCTGGAGCTGCTTATCGAACAGCGCGATGCGCTCACCGGCGATCCGCTCGTCCGCGGTCGCAAGATAGTCCGGCCGCGGCGCGGTCAGCATGGCCTGCAGTCGATCGCCGAGGTGTTCGCGCTGTTCGAGCCGCAGGCGCATTTGCGAGTCCAGCTCCCGGAATTTCGCATCGACGTCCGGCAGCAACGGCTCGTAGTTCTGTCCACGCAGGCGGATGATGTCTTCGAAAGCGTCGAAGCTCGCCTGCCACGAAACGAGTCGCGAGCGCAGGTCTTCGAGATCCAGGTAGTTCTGCAGCGCGGTCTGGAAGTCGTGGGAGGCCATCAATTCCATCAGGTAGTAGGTCTCCGGCTCATCGGGCAGGCTGCGCAGGCGTATGACCCAGTTCTTGTCCTGCTGGATCTCCTCGCGCACCAGCGCCTTGAGGAACTTGCCTTCGCGGATGCTGCCGATCGACGCATCCACTTTTTCGATCTGGTTGCTGTATGCCTCGAGCGCGCGTCCGTACATGAGGGCCGCGCGGCCGTGCACGTTCAGGCTGGCATACGCGTGCGGCACGGCAAGCATGGCTTCCTGGACCGCGGCATCCGTTGGTTCACGCTCAACCAGGATGTTCCAGGGCACGAGTGCGCGGTCAAAGTGCTGCGCGGAGGCTTCGGCCCAGCCGGCCCTGAGCAACGCCTGATTCGAGAACGGGCCGTCCAGGCGGACGCGGTCGAGCGACTGCTCCGCGCGCTCGAAGTCGGCTGTTTCGAACAGGACGCTGCCGAGGACGAGGTTCGACTTGTCCCGGATGGCCAGGGCAGCGTGATCGGCGGCCTTGATCTGCCCGGCCGCGTCCAGCTGCTCGATCGCGTCCTGCGAGCGGCCGTCCTGCAGCAGTGCGATGCCGAGGTTGTAGGCAGCGAACCCGCCCAGGCTCTCGGAACCCTGGAGCCGCTTGAGCACGTCGACGGCATCGCCCGGATGCCCGGTCGCCAGGTCGATGTTCGCGCGCAGGAACTCGACATCGTCTGCAATCGCCTCGGGAACCTTGCCCTCGATCCTTGCCAGAGCGTGTTGCGCGTCTTCCAGCTGGTCCTTCTGGAAGTGAATGCGGGCGAGCCTGAAAGCGGCCTCGTTGCGCACGGATTCGTCCACGGCGCCCTCGAGCACGGCCTTGATGGCGCGCCCGGCGCGGCGGTGCATCCGGTAGTTGAGCTCGAAGTCGCCGACCGAGAATTCGGCGCCATTAATGTGATAGTGCAGCGTGTCGAGGCCGGGCTCGTCGAGCCCGTGGTACTGCGCGAGCTCGGCATCGAGCCTTTCGAGTGCGTCGAAATACTCGCCCTGGTTGGCGTGATAGAGCGCTTCGCCGAAGTAGAGGTCCTTCAGTTCATCGGCCGCGGACGGGCCGGCCGCAAGCGCAATGGCCAGTCCCACGACGAGCAGCTCATGAAGCGCTCGCGCCATCGCTTACCATTCCTCGAGCACGATCGGAGCGCGGCCGGAATCCGGTCCGGCCAGAGTCAGTCCGACCAGTTTTGGTTTGACGTCTTTGCGGAAGGCGAACTGCTCGGTGCGGCTGAAGTCCGCACCGCTCTCCAGCTTGCCGTCCATCATGACTTCGAGCTGGTGCCCACCGGTCGGCACGTTGCCGACATAGATCCGCTGCACCCCGCCTTTGCGCAGCGCCTCCAGTTCCTTGAAGCTGTAGATGTAGTGGGCAACGAGCTCGCCGTCGACCTGGACACGCACGGCGTCGAGGCGCATCGGGTCGCCTGCGGCAAGCGCGACGAAAACCGCCAGCTGGGTGCCGGACGGGTACAGCAGCTTTTCCTCCAGACCATTCAGCTCGGAGGCAATGCTGAGCACGTCGGACTTGATCTCCTGTACCTGCTCGTCGAGGCCCTTCATCTGCTGGCGGTCGTTGTCCTCTGCCCAGCCCGGGGCACTGCACAACCAGAACAGAAGGCCGAGTGCGATGGTGCGGATGATCAGTGGCATATCTTGATTCCCATGTAGGTGCCCGCGAAGTATCCCGGCCCAACCAGGGGCGCGCGCGGCAATACGCACAACGAGATGTGGCGGTCACACGCCCGGGCCTGGACAGGCTCGCAACGGACGCATGCCCGCCTATCGTCTGGCAGGCCACGGAAAGCCTGACCAGATTCGATGGAGAGTGTTTTCGCGATCCGCTTGCGACAGGCCATGGCGGTCCTCGTGTCACTCACCCTGCGATCGAGCGGGCAACGCGAGCCGATACGGCCTCTGACTGGGTCGGATTCCGGCGGTCCCGCTATCGTGGGGCTCGATGCCCTTTAGACCGGTGACTTTGCGCCGCCACCTTTCGATGGCTTTGCCCTTGACTGAATCGCGGCGGGACTATTGATCAATCCGCAGGTGCGCGGGGTGACGTGCGTCTCAGTTTGCCGGCCGGAACTGCCGAGACAGGTTGCATATGGACCGCCGGCGGCAACCCGCCTGCCCGGCTTTGTCACATAACGCGTCAGGATGCCGCGATCCATCCGATGACGCAGGCATTGGCGGGCAGGGCCGCAATGAATCACTGATTTGGCGCGCTGACCGGACGCGCGCCGACTGTCGCGATGATCGTCATCACCGAGAACTTGACGGCGCCCGCGCAGGTGATGTCGAAACCGCCGCGGCCCCCGCCCGGCCGACATCCTCATGACCTCGACCGCAAACCGAGCGCCCATCATCGCGAATCAGCGCATCATGCTAATCCTGGCTTGGACGATTCCACGTGGCGACCTCGATTCGCGCTTACCTGCGGTCGCACAAAGGCTACACTAGCCGGGCGGCCCGCCGGCCGGGGAACCTGTCACGATTGACATGGTCTTTTCGCTGGGGGACTGAAAAGGAAGCACCAACATGAAATTTCCCGGACTCATCCTTGGCGCCATTCTCGCCGGTGCGCTGGCCAGCGCGCCCGCGGCAGCGGTAACCCGTGAAGAGGCGACCATCGAGAACGCTCTGGTCGTACTGCGCGAACTGCAATCCATGCCGGACACGCAGATTCCGGACCAGCTGCTCGCCCGCGCCGAGGGCATCGTGATCCTGCCGGCCAACGTGAAAGTGGGCCTGATCTTCGGCGCGCGCTTCGGCACCGGCGTCCTGCTGGTCCGCAACGCGAACCGCGACTGGAGCAACCCGGTGTTCGTGACAACCGGCGGTGGAAGCTGGGGCTTCCAGGCCGGCGGCCAGGTCGCCGACATCATTCTGGTACTGACGACCCGGCGCAGCATCGAAGGCATCACAGACGGCAAGCTGACGCTCGGCGCCGACGCATCGGTCGCCGCCGGCCCGGTCGGCCGCACGGCCATGGCCTCGACCAGCCTGACATTCGACTCCGAGGTCTATGCCTACTCGCGTTCCAAAGGTCTGTTCGCCGGCGTTTCGCTGGAAGGCAACGGCATTTTCATCGGCAAGAAAGCCAACCGGCACTTCTATGACGGCGAGTACAGCGCAGCGGTGATCATCGCCCAGACCAAGGCGGCACCGCCGCCCGCTGATGAGCTCGTCGCAGAAGTCCGGCGCATCACTGCGGTCGCGCAACCGGCGGCCGCCGAGGCTGCCAAGCCGGCGACCGAGGCGCCGCCGGCTGAAGCGCGTACGTATCCGCTGCCGGATCCGCAGCCCGGCACCGAGCCGCCGAACTGAGCCACCGGCGCTCTGGCGCCTGGCAGGGGGAATCGGCTTGAAAGTCGGCGTTATCGGCCTCGGCACGATGGGCCAGCCCATCGCCCGGCGCATTGCGCGCGCCGGGCATGAAATCCTTGCCTGGAATCGTACGCCCGGCCGGGCC
>JBATEA010000496.1:0-4195 GCA_049663745.1 Steroidobacteraceae bacterium
GTGTTGCTGGCAACGGAGACTTTCGCGCCTGAAATCGGCGGCGGCGAGCGACAGGCGTCGCTGCTGGCACGCGGGCTGCTGCGGCGCGGGCATCAGGTGACCTTGCTGACGCGCCGCTCGCGCAGCGACTCGCCGACGGAGGAAGTCGTTGACGGTTTGCGGATCCTGCGGCTGCCACCGGCCGGATCCGGCAGGCGCGTTCGCTGGCGGCTGCAGTGGCACGCGCTGCCGGCATTCTTCCGGCTCCGGCGCGAATACGACGTCCTGCTGATCTCAGGCTATCGCGCCCTGGGAATTCCCGGCTTGCTGGCCGGCCGCTGGCTGGGCAAACCGGTGGTGCTGAAGGCCGACAGCCTGGGCGAGATGTCGGGGGAATTCTTCCGCGCGGGTCTTGGCGAACTGGGGCTGACGCCCGGATCCGCCATGGTGCGCGCCTTGTTGCGGCTGCGGGCTCGCTGCCTCAGCAAAGCCGCTGCACAGGTGGCCATCTCGGCCGAGGTCGAGCGCGAACTGCTAGCTCAAGGCGTGCCGGACGAGCGGATACACCTGATCCCGAATGGCGTGGACGTCGACCAGTTCCAGCCGGCCAAGCCCTGGCAGCAGGCGGAGCTCCGGCAACAGCTCGGGCTGCCCCCGGGGCCGGTTCTCGTCTATACGGGCCGCCTGGTGAGTTACAAGGGCTTGCCGCTGCTGCTCGACGCCTGGCGCGAAATCTGCGGCCGAAGGCCCGGCACGCTGGTATTCGTCGGCGAAGGGGGCGGCGATATCCACAATTGCGAGCCGTCGCTGAAAGATTTTGCCGCGACGCACCAGATGAGTGCGCGGGTGCGGTTCGCAGGCGCGGTGACTCGTGTCGAAGATTGGCTCAGGGCCGCGGATCTCTTCGTCTTTCCGACGGAGAACGAAGCCTTCGGGCTGTCGCTGGTCGAAGCGATGGCCTGCGGCCTGGCGGCCGTCACGACCAGGGTCGGAGGAATGGCAGATTACGTTGTCGATGGCGCCAATGCCTGGGTCGTCGAGGCCGGAAATCGTGTGGCGATGATCACTGCGATCGAGCGCCTGCTGGACGATGGGGCGCTGGCCGCAAGACTGGGTCAGGCGGCGCGCGAGACCGTCCAGGAGCGATTTGGCGGGCACGCGATCGCTGCGCAGTACGAACGCCTGTTGACGGACCTGGTCGTTGCCCGCAGGAAGGCGCGATGAACGCCGCGCATCCGATGGATTCCGAGATCACGCTGCTGATACCGACCCTGGGCCGCGAGATCCTGCGCCGGACGCTCAAGTCCGTGCTCGCCGGCGAGACCTGGCCGGGGCGAATCCTCATCGTCGACCAGGGCCGCGCAACCGGTACCGCCGCGCTCGCCACTGAAATGCGGCAACAGGGGCTCGACATCCAGGTCCTGCAACTGGAGCGCATCGGCAAGTCCATTGCGCTCAACATCGGTATTTCGCAGGTGACAAGCCGCTACGTCGTGATCACGGACGACGATTGCGAGGTTGCGCCGGACTGGATTGCGCGTATCGCCGAACGTCTCCGGCGCCATGCGCCCGCGATCGTGACCGGGCGCGTGGACGCGGGCGAAGGCGAGGTGCAGCTCTCGGTGGTCACCTCGGAAGTCGAGGAGATCCAGCGCCGGCCGGCCCTGCGCTTTGACCGCCTGAGCGGCGGCAACATGGGCATGCCGCTCGAGGTCGCGCGCCGCGTCGGGCCGTTCTCGGAAATGCACGCGATGCGCAATGCCGAAGACACCGAATACGCCTATCGCGCGTTGCGCGCCCGGGTGCCGATCGTCTATGCACCGGAAGTGTCGGTGCGCCACCTGGGCTGGCGCGATGAAACGCAACGTGAAGACCGCTACCGGAGCTACGCGCGAAGTCACAGCGCGTTCTTCGGCTGGTATCTCCGGCAGGGCGATGGATTCATGCTGCTGCGCGTCGCGGTGCACCTGCTGCGGTCGCTGCGCCGCTGGGTGGTGGGCGCCCTGTCGGGCGACCCGGAGTCCGCGCGCAACGGCAAGGCCTACCTGACCGAATTCCTGCCGGGACTGCGCGAGGGCTGGCGCGGCGGAGCGCTGCGTTGACGCAGCGGATTTCCAGCGATGCGGCGCAAGCCATGCGCTGGCGCGTGGTGCAGCTGGCCGGCGTCCAGGCGATCTACTTCCTGCGGCTCTTGATCCTCGCGAAACTGCTCGCTCCGGATGCGTTCGGCCTGCTGGCGATCGCGACCATTGCGATCAGCGTGATGATGCGCCTGAGCGATGTCGGCATGATCCCCGCGCTCGTGCACCGCAGCCACGTCACGCTCGAGGAGCAGGACGCCGCGTGGACCGTCGGGCTCGCGCGCGCGGCATTCGTGGCGCTGGTGCTCGTCGTTGCGGCGCCGTTCGTCGGGCGGCTGTTCGACGAAATGGCCGCGGTGCCGGTCATCCAGGTGCTGGCGCTGCGCCCGTTGATCGATGCCAGCGCCAGCATCGGTGTCGCGCGGCTGACGCGCGAACTGAAATTCCGGCAGCTCGCACTCACCTACCTGCCAGGCGCACTGGCGGACCTCGCGATCGCGGTCGCGACCGCACCGACACTCGGTGTCTGGGCGCTGGTGGCCGGCGCGATCGCCGGCAGCGTGGTCACCGTGATCGCTTCGTATTGGTTTGCGCCGCATCGGCCGCGCATCAACCTGGCGTGGCGAGCGGTCGCGCCGTTGATCGATTTCGGTCGCTGGGTGCTGCTGGCCGGCATTGCAACACTCGCTGGTACGCTCGTGACCCAGCTCGCCGTGTCGCGGGCGCTCGGCGCTGCGGCACTCGGCCTCTATTTTCTGGCGCTCAAGGTAGCTTTCCTGCCGATCGAGGCGGCGGGCGCAATCGTCGGGGCCGTGGCATTTCCGATGTTTGCCCGGTTGCGCGACGATCCACTGGCGACGGCGCGCAGTTTTGCGACGCTGCTGGCGGGCCTCGGTCTCGTGTTGCTGCCGGCCTATGCGCTGCTCATGGTCGTCGCGCCCTTGTTCGAACAGGCGCTCGGCCCACGCTGGGCCGGGACCGCGCCGATCGTGCAGATCCTGGCGCTCGCGGGCGTTGCGGCGATCCTGGCGGATCTGCTCGCGCCCCTGTTGCTGGGGCAGGGCCGGGCCGCCCGCGTGTTCGGGCTGGAGAGCCTGCAGACCGGCGTGCTGCTCGCGTTGTTGTGGCCGAGCCTGGGCTGGTTCGGCGTCGAAGGAGCGGCGCTCGCCTGCCTCGCCGGCAATGTGGCCGCATTGCTGCTCGCGGCGATCTGGACCCGGCGCCTCGTGCCGGGTGCGATGCGAACCGTCACGAATCGATTTGCGGCAGCGAGTCTCGCCGCAGCGGCAGCGGCGGCTGTCGCAGTGCCGCTCACCGGATTCTGGTCCGGTCTGCCGGCATTGCTGGCCGCCGGCGTCGGCGGTGCCATGGCGGCCATTGCGGTACTGTGGATGCTGAACGCACCATTCAGGCTCGGGCTCGAGGAATACCGGACGTTGCTGCGCAAGGAAGTTCCATGACGCCGCGACACGGCGCCGCCGGCGATCGCGTACGGGTGGTCGCGGTCATGCTCACGTTCAACCAGCGTGACACGACGTTGCGCGCGCTCGCGAGCCTGGTGCCCCAGGTGGACGCGGGCATGCGCGTGATCGTCTGGGACAACGGTTCGTCAGATGGCACGATCGCGGCCATCGATCGCGAGTTTCCGGGCGTCGTCGCACATCACCATCCGGAAAACCTCGGGGTCGCATCCGGGCGCAATGCCGGCGCGAGGCTGGCATGGGAAATGTTCCAGCCCGAGTACCTGCTGTTCCTCGACAATGATCTCGTGTTGCGGCCGGGTTTCGTCGCCGCGCTGCTGGACGCAATCGACTCACACCCGGATGTCGGACAGGCCCAGGCGAAACTGCTGTATCTCGACGAACCGACGCGTATCAACGACGGCGGCGGTTGCCGGATCAATTTCTGGCTCGGGCGCACCGATCCCGTCGGATTCAAGGAAATCGACCGCGGGCAGTGCGATCAGGTCGCGTCCTGCATTTCCTGCGGCGGCGCGATGATGGTCCGGATGGCGCTCTTTCGCGAACTGGGCGGCTTCGACGCGATGTTCGATCCGTTCGGCCCCGAGGACCTGGATTTTTCGCTGCGACTGCAACGACGGGGTTTCCGGGCACTGTATATTCCCGCCGCGGTGG
>JBATEA010000497.1:0-3666 GCA_049663745.1 Steroidobacteraceae bacterium
CCCCGCGACGATGCGGAATCCGGACCTGCGCAGCGCGCGACCGTGCGTGAACTCGCGCAGGGATCGAACTTTCCCCGCCTGCGGCCGCGGCCCGGGCACACCGGGACAGACGCCTGCCAACAAGCAGCGAATTACGGCATGGGCCTGTGGGTGGCGGTCGACTGCGAGCTCGGATTCACGCTCAGCCACAGCGGCGGCTATCCGGGCTACGGATCGCACGTGCTGCTTCTTCCCGATGATGGCGTCGGCCTATTTGCATTCGCAAACCGGACCTATGCAGGCCCCCTGGTGGCGGTCTGGGATGCCGCGATCGCCCTCAGCGAGGCGGGATTCCTCAAGGATCGTGCGCTCCCTGTCGGGGAGGACCTCGCGAGCGCCTATCGCACGGTCGCGGCGATCTATGAGCAGGGCGATGTCGCAGCGGGCAAGGAGCGGCTCGCGATGAATTTCCTGATGGACCGGGATGCCGAGGGATGGAAGCATGATCTTGCGAATCTCCGGAACAAGGTCGGACACTGCGATACCAGCGCCCCGGTGACGCCAACCGGCGCGCTGTCAGGTGAATTCACCTGGCGTTGCGCGCATGGCCGGGTGACGGGCAGCGTCTTGCTCGCCCCTACCCGCCCGCCGCGCATCCAGTCTCTGAAACTGGCGCCCAAGTCGCCCTAGATGACTGAGCCTCGTCGCGCTCAGGTCCACCGAACTCCCCCGTCGCGATTGATGGCGGAGCGGCGCCGAGCGCAACACTTGGACGCCGGGTGATTTATCGGCAAGTTGTATCGCCTCGCTGCGGATCTTGTGCTGCTGGCGCATTTCCTGTTCGCGGCATTTGCCGTCTTCGGCGGGGCGCTCGTTTTCTTCAATCCCGCATGGGCATGGGTGCACATTCCCGTCGTGCTGTGGTCGTCAATCGTCAACTTGATGAGCTGGACCTGCCCGCTGACGCCGATCGAAAAAGCCCTGCGCATGCGAGCGGGCCAGGGTGGATACCCCGGTGGTTTCATACAGCATTACATCGGGCGCGCGGTGTATCCACGCGGGATGCCTCGTCGGTTGGAGCTCGTCGCCGGTATTTCGATCCTGGTTGGCAATGCCCTGGTATACGCCGCCTTCCTCGCGCGACTCATGATTACCACCTGAGATGGGAAATCCGCCATGCAAAACACCTCTGCAGTGGAAAGTTTCTCACCTGATCCGGGGCCCACGATAAACGTCGTACCGAAGAGCGGCTTTGAATGACTGCTCCATGGCGGACTTTGCCCGCAGCCATCTGGACACTGGGATTCGGCTCCCTGTTCATGGACACCTCCTCGGAACTGATCCACAGCCTGCTGCCGATATTCATGGTCACCTCGCTGGGCGCGTCGATGGTCGCGGTCGGCCTCATCGAGGGCGTGGCGGAAGCGACTGCTGCGGTCGTGAAGGTCTTCTCGGGGGCGCTCAGCGATTACCTCGGCAAGCGCAAATTCCTGCTGGTTCTCGGTTATGCGCTCGCCGCCTTCACCAAGCCGATTTTCCCGCTGGCCACTTCGGTCAGCTGGGTGTTCGCGGGGCGTTTCATCGACCGCGTCGGCAAAGGCATTCGCGGTGCGCCACGCGACGCACTGGTGGCCGATCTCACGCCGATAAAATTGCGTGGCGCGGCCTACGGACTTCGCCAGGCCCTGGATTCGGTGGGCGCCCTGCTCGGCCCACTGTTCGCCATGCTGCTCATGATCTGGCTCGCCAACGACATCAGGGCCGTCATGTGGATCGCGGTCGTGCCGGCATTCATCGCCGTGGCGTTGCTGTTCGTCTACGTGCGCGAGCCCGAGCGCAGGAAAACGGGCGGCCATGCCGGAAAGCCGGTCACCCTGGCCGACGCCAGGCGCCTGCCATTGCGCTACTGGCTCGTCGTGCTGCTGGGAGGCGTCTTCACGCTGGCGCGCTTCAGCGAGGCATTTCTGGTGTTGCGCGCCCAGGACGTCGGGCTTGGGCTAAGCTACATACCGCTTGTGATGATCGTGATGAATGTCCTGTACGCCGGCGCCGCGTATCCGGCCGGGGCCGCGGCAGATCGCATCAGTGCCCGGACTCTGTTGTTCCTCGGGCTCGTACTGTTGATAGCCGCGGACGTTGCGCTCGCCTTTGCGACATCGCCGTTGATCGTGTTCGCTGGCGCCGCGTTTTGGGGGTTGCACATGGCTTTCACTCAGGGCCTGCTGGCGAAACTGGTGGCGGACATCGCTCCCGCTGAGCTGCTCGGCACGGGTTTCGGGATATTCAATCTGGTGAGTGGCATCGCGCTCCTGCTTGCCAGCGTCATCGCGGGCTCTCTGTGGAGCGCTTACGGGCCGTCGTACACGTTCCTGGCGGGTGCGGCCTTCGCGGCAATCGCATCGATCGGGTTGTTGGCTGCCGTGAAGTATCGGACGCAGGGGCACAAGGAGCGGTCATGAACGGCGTCATCCGCCATACGCGCAAAGAGGCGGCGACTGACGACGAAGAATTCGACGGCGGGATGACGGAATTGAGCATTCGGGTGCAAGGGAGCTCATGAAGCTCAAACGCGTAATGACCTGGATTGCAGGCGCGATCGCGGGCGCGATTTCAATCGCGTTCCTGGCGCTATTCGTCCTCTACTGGATGTCGGACAACAGCTGCGGCGGCCCTGCCGTTGCTTTGCGAAATTCGATGAAAGCCATTGTGTATTGCGACTACGGCTCTGCCGATGTCCTCAGGCTGGAGGACGTGGAGAAGCCGGTCCCGGCCGACGACGAGCTGCTGGTGAAAGTCCGTGCGGCTGCGGTCAATCCCCTCGACTGGCATTACATCCGAGGCACGCCGTACCTGCTGCGCCTCGAAGCGGGACTGCGCAAGCCGAAAATCATCCGGCTCGGCGTCGATTTTGCCGGGACCGTGGAGGCAGTCGGCAAGAACGTCACGCAGTTCAAGCCGGGCGATGATGTGTTCGGCGGGAGGACGGGAGCGTTCGGGGAATACGTGACCGTCCGTGAGAGCCGGGCCGTGGTGCTGAAACCGGCGAGGCTCACGTTCGAGCAGGCGGCTGCCGTGCCGATTGCCGCCATCACTGCATTGCAGGGTCTTCGCGACAGGGGAAAAGTGCAGCCGGGACAGAAGGTCCTGATCAACGGCGCGTCGGGTGGCGTCGGAACCTTTGCCGTCCAGCTCGCCAAGACGATGGGCGCCGACGTGACCGGCGTGTGCAGCACGCGGAATATGGAAATGGTGCGCTCGATCGGCGCCGATCGGGTCATCGATTACACGAAGGACGATTACACCCAGAATGGCGAGCAATACGACGTCATCCTGGACAACGTCGGCAACCACTCCCTGCTGGACAACCGGCGGGCACTCACGCCTGACGGGAAATACGTGCTGATCGGCGGCGGCGGACCCGACGAAGGGAACTGGATCGGGCCGATGGCCAAGCCGATCGCTGCGCTCCTGCTGTCGCGGTTCATCTCGCAGCAGATGGGTGCGATGCTCGCGGAACTGAACCCGAAGGACCTGACGATCCTCGGCGAGCTCATGCAGTCCGGGAAAGTGACACCGGTCATCGACCGGCAATTCAAGCTCAGCGAGGTCCCTGCCGCCATCCAATATCTGGAACAAGGCCATGCGCGCGGAAAAGTGGTCATCACCGCGGAGTGACAGGAGCCTGAC
>JBATEA010000498.1:0-1733 GCA_049663745.1 Steroidobacteraceae bacterium
GGCCCGGGCCATGCATTCGATTTCGTAGGGCGTCTTGGCGGCGCGGGCGTAGTCGAACAGGGCCGTCAGGCCCGCCGGATCATGGTCGCCGAGCCCTTCGGTCACGGCAGTGGGCTCACCGAGCACCGCCCAGCGGCCGCCGCCGCCCGTGGACTGCCTCAATTCCGCCGGCGAGCGCACCACCCGCAGGTCGAATGACCCCACCCAGTAGCCCTGCGGCAGGGCCGGAGGCAGGTACCAATAGTCGTCGGGCTGGTGGAAAACGAGGATCGGACGGCCGCCGGGCCGGTAGACAATGAAGCAATCGGGGCTGCCGTCCGGCACCCAGGACCGGTAGCGGGGGTTCGGCTTGAAGGGGTAGCTGTTGTCGTCCAGATACAGGTACCGGAGGCTCCCGGAAGCAATAATCAGGCCGTCATAGCCCTGGGCGGCGAGCGCCCGGTCGGCCCGGGCCGTCATCGCGCGCAGATGAGCGCCATACAGGACCGAAATATCAGGCTGCGGCATCGATGCGCCCTCGTTGACCGACCCCGGGGAAGCGTAGCCGCTGGCGCTGCCAATGGCCACGCCGCCGGTGATGGGCGCGCAACTGTCGCTGTTTTGCGACCTTTCCAATCTGCCGCAATGCCGCTAAAATCCGCCGACGCGACGAAACACCGAACCTCAAAAAAGCGATGTTTTCGAAGCGGAATTCACATTCCCTTTCTCACGAACGAACCTGGGGTAACTGACGATGAATGCAAAGATCTGGGGCGCCATTGCGGTTGCCCTCGTGTTTGCCGCCGGCTGTGGCAAGAAGGAAGAAGCTGCTCCGGCCGCGGCTGAAGAAGCTGCTCCTGCTGCTACCGAACCGGCGCCTGCCGCTGAAGCGCCGGCGACGGATGCGGCTGCTACGGGCGACGCCGCTGCGACGCCTGAGGCCCCCGCGGAAGAGACGCCTCCTCCGCAGCAGTAAGTCCTGACTGCATAAGGCCAAATCGGCCGGGCGGACGGCGCGGTGTTCACCGCGACCTTCCCCCCGGCCGTTCCATTTGGAGAGTCGCGATGCCGATCAGCATTCGTGAGGCCAAAGCCTCGCAACAGGACCGCGACTGGATCGAGCAGGCTTACGGTGAGTATCTCGCAGACCTGGCCGCCGACCAGACGGGCGTGTTCCCGTCGCTGACGGTGACCGGCCAGAGCATCGCAGAACTCGTGCAGGGATGGTTCCGCGACGAGCGCTCCGTGCCATTCGTGATCCTGCGCGAAAATCAGCTGGCGGGATTTGCGCTGGTGCAGCGCGAATCGGTCGTCGCGGACGACCACAAGCGTCACTATCGCCTGAGCGAATTTTTCGTCGGGCCGCCATTCCGCCGCCGCGGTGTCGGCCGCGGCGCGGCGATGCTGCTGTTCTCACGCTTCGCCGGCGAATGGACCATCGCCGAGCAGGCCCGGAATCCCGGCGCGATCCGCTTCTGGCGCCGCGTCATCGCCGAATACACCAACGGGGATTTCCGAGAGCGCCGCGCCCACGGCGAGGTCGCGCACCAGTTCTCGACGCAGCGCGCGGCGACGGCGCCGGCGCGATAGCTCAGTCGCGGACGACCACCGCGACTTTCCGCGGCCCGGCGACTTCGAACAGCAGCTCCAGCTCGAATGCCTGCCCCGCGACCAGCGATTACTTGAGTCCCATCAGCATTACGTGATAGCCGCCCGGTACGAACTCGATCTTCTCGCCCGGCGCGATGTGCAGC
>JBATEA010000499.1:0-3538 GCA_049663745.1 Steroidobacteraceae bacterium
GGCGAGGCCACACAGGGCGGCAGCACGCTGACGCAGCAGCTCGTGCGAACGACCTTGATAACGAACGAGAGGCAGCTGCGCCGCAAACTGCGCGAGATCTTCCTGTCCCTGCAGCTCGAGAACGAGCTGACCAAGAACGAGATCTTCACGCTGTTCGTCAATACGCAATTCCTCGGCCAGCGCTCCTATGGCTTCGCCGCCGCGGCCGAGACCTATTTCGGCAAGTCGCTCGCGCAGGTGAACGCCGGCGAAGCCGCGCTGCTCGCCGGCATACTGAAGGCGCCGTCCAAGCTCAATCCGTCGGCCAGCCTGCAGGCAGCGACCGACCGGCGCGGCTACGTGCTGCGTCGCATGCACGAACTCGACTACCTCGACGACAAAGCCTACGAAGCCGCGCTCGCAGTGCCGATTTCGCGCGATCTGCACGGACCGCGTGTCGAGGTGGACGCACCCTATGTCTCCGAACTCGTGCGCCAGGAGCTCTACGAGACTTACGGCGAAGGCCTCTATACCGACGGATACCGGGTAGTCACGACCATCGACAGCCGGCTGCAGCGCGCGGCTGACGTCGCGTTGCGCAGCGCCGTGCTCGAGTACGACCGCCGCCATGGCTATCGTGGCCGCATCGCGAAGCTGGTCCTGCCTGCGAAGGTGGATGACGCCGCACTTGCGATCGATCTCGAGCGCTATCCGGTCGTCGGCGGACTGCAGCCCGCAGCGGTCGTCGCGGTCGGCGGCAGCGACGCCACCGTGGTCGCGCGCAACCGCAGGCGCTATCTCCTGCCGATGGACGGCATGCGCTGGGCGCGTACCGCGCGCGCCGCCGAGTCGGCAGACACCGGGCCGACGAAACCGCGTGAAGTCGTCACGGCCGGCGATGTCGTGTACGTATTGCCGACCGGCAGCGAAGATGCCCTGCTTGCGCAGCTCCCCGAGGTCCAGGGCGCGTTCATCGCCCTCGATCCGCATGACGGCGCCATCGTCGCGATGTCGGGCGGCTTCGATTACCAGGCCTCCAAGTTCAACCGCGTGACCCAGGCGCGCAGGCAGCCCGGTTCTTCCTTCAAGCCGTTCATTTATTCCGCTGCACTCGAGGCCGGGTTCACGCCCGCCTCGATCCTGCTGGACGCGCCAGTCGTGTATGAGACGCCCGCCAGCGATGACGGCACGGAGGAAGAGGAAGACTGGCGGCCCGTAAACGACTCGCGCCGTTTCTACGGGCCGACGCGGCTTCGCGACGCACTCGCCCGCTCGCGCAACCTGATCACGATCCGGCTGATGCGCCAGATGGGCATTCCCTACACGCGCGAATACGTGCAGCGCTTCGGCCTGCCCGCAGAGCACATCCCGGCCGACCTGACGGCCGCGCTCGGCACGGCGGAGCTGACGCCGCTCGAGATGGCGGGCGGCTTTGCCGTATTCGCAAATGGCGGCTCGCGCGTGCCGCCTTATTTAATCGAGCGGCTCTATGCGGCCGACGGCACCGTCCTGAAGCAGGCCGAACCGAAACTGGCCTGCAGCGACTGCGCGCTGCCGAATCCCGACGGCGGCGGCGAGGCGGTGACGATCGATGCAGATCAGCTCGCGCCCCGCGTCATCACGGAGGCCAACGCCTGGATCATGACCGACCTGATGCGGGAGGTGATCCGCAGCGGCACCGGTCAGCGTGCCCGCGCGCTCGGGCGCAGCGACATCGCCGGCAAGACCGGCACGACCAATGACGGCCGCGATGCCTGGTTCTCCGGATTCAATGCCGACCTGGTCGCAAGCGCCTGGGTCGGCTTCGACCAGCAACGGCCGCTGGGCGCCAATGAAGAGGGCTCGCACACGGCGCTGCCGATGTGGATCTACTTCATGCGCGATGCGCTCGCCGGCAGCCCCGGCCACCGGCTGCCGATGCCGGACGGCGTCGTCACTGCGCGCATCTCGCCAGAGACCGGCGAACTCGCGGGTGGCAACGATCCGACGGCGATGTTCGAGTATTTCCTGGCCGATCACCTGCCGGCCGGCTTCGACGGCGGCACCGGCGGCACGCAGCCCGGTGTCCAGGCGCCGAAGAAATACGAAGAGCCGATATTCTGATGCCGCGAAGATCCGCGCGTGGCGAGATGCTGCGCCAGGCGCTCGCGCGCGAGGCGGCGCGGCTGATGATCGAGCACGGCCTGCCGGACTACGGGCTTGCCAAGCGCAAGGCGGCCGCACGCCTCGGCGTCACCGACCGCGCGGTGCTGCCGAAGAACACGGAGATCGAGGAGGCGATGGCAGAGCACCAGCGCCTGTTCGTGCCGGAAGCCCATGCCAGCGAATTGCTGGAAATGCGGCGCGCCGCCCTCGAGGCGATGCGCCTGCTCGTCGACTTCGAACCGCGCCTGGTCGGGCCGCTGCTGTCCGGCACCGCGACCGCGCACAACGGCATCACGCTGCATCTCTTTGCGGATACGCCGGAGCAGGTCTCCGTGCAGCTGCTCGACCGCGGCATCCCGCATGAGTTCGCCGAGCGGCGCATCAAGATGCAGCGCAACGAGTCGGTGGCCTATCCTGCCGTGCGGTTCACGGCCGGCCCGCATGAGGTGGATGCGACCATCTTCCCGCTGGACGGGATCCGCCAGGCGCCGCTCGGTCCGGTAGACGGGCGGCCGATGCACCGGGCGACGGCGCACGAAGTCGAGGGATTGCTGATAAAAGGATAAAAGGGATAAAAGGGGACGCACCCCTTTAACACCGGTGAGCCTGCCGAGTGCCGCATTGATCCCGTTAAAGGGGTGCGTCCCCTTTTATCCCTTTTATCAGCGCTTCCTGACCGGCACGTAGTCGCGCTGGACCGGGCCCGTGTAGAGCTGGCGCGGCCGCGCGATCTTGAGCTCCGGGTCGGCGATCATCTCCTGCCAGTGCGCGACCCAGCCGGCCGAGCGCGCGATCGCGAACATCACCGTGAACATCGAGCGCGGTATGCCGAGCGCCCGATAGATGATGCCGGAGTAGAAATCCACGTTCGGATAGAGCTTGCGGCTGATGAAATAATCGTCCTTCAGCGCGATCTCCTCGAGCCGCAGGGCGAGCTCGAACAGCGGGTTGTTGCTCTGGCCGAGCTTTGCCAGCACCTGGTGGCACATCTTCCGGATAATCGTCGCGCGCGGGTCGAAGTTCTTGTAAACGCGGTGCCCGAAGCCCATCAAGCGCACGCCGCCGGCCTTGTCCTTCACGCGCGTCAGGAACTCCGGGACGTGGCTGACGTCGCCGATCTTCTCGAGCATGTCGAGCACGGCCTCGTTCGCGCCGCCGTGCGCCGGCCCCCAGAGCGCCGAGACGCCGGCCGAGATTGCAGCATATGGATTGCAGCCGGTGCTGCCGGCAAGGCGCACGGTCGAGGTGCTGGCGTTCTGCTCATGATCGGCATGCAGGATGAACAGCAGGTCGAGCGCCTTCGCATGCAACGGGTCCGGCGTGTAGGGCTCACAAGGCACCGAGAACAGCATGTGCAGCATGTTGCTGCAGTAATCGAGGTCGTTGCGCGGATAGACGAACGGCTGGCCGAGCG
>JBATEA010000500.1:0-2342 GCA_049663745.1 Steroidobacteraceae bacterium
CAGTAGCACGCTGCGCTCGCTCGTCAGCTCACGGAGCGCGGGCCAGTAGCTGTCGGGCGCGACGATGCCGTTGCTGCCCGCATTCGATTCCATCAGCACGGCAGCGACACGATCCGCGCCTTCGGCATCGATGCAGTCCGCGACGGCGGCTGCGGCTTTCTCCCCGCAATCGTGCGGGGATTTGCTGCCGAACGGACAGCGATAGGAATAAGGCGGCGGCACGTGGCGCACGCCCCAGGCATCGGCGTCCACCTGGTGCGCCGTGCGGGAATCGCCGGAGAGCGCCATGTCCATGTAACTCGCGCCGTGATAGGAGCGATCGCGCGTGACGACCAGCCCGCGGCCCTTGCCCGATGCCCGGCGCGCGATGCGCACGGCGTTCTCGTTGGCGTCGGCGCCGCCGAGCGTGAAGAACACGAGCCCGCCCTCGAAACCCGAGAGTTCGAGCAGCCGCTCCGCCAGCGTCCGGCGCGGAATCGCGCCCCATGCGCTCGTGACGAAGGCGAGCTCCTGCGCCTGCGCGCGGATCGCCGCGATGAGCCGCGGATGCTGGTGACCGAGATTGCTGCACTCGACCAGGCTGCTCATGTCGAGCAGTTCGCGTCCGCCTTCCAGCACGAGCCTGGCGCCGCGCCCGCCGACGACGGTGGGTGCGTTCCAGTCGGCCGGTACGCACCAGCTGTGCAGTACGGAATCCCGCTCGGAAGTCATGGCGTGGATTGTCTCAACCCGCCGTGAAACGCGCCAGCACCGCCCGCGCCGCGAAAAGTTCTAAACTGGCCGCCGCAGACTGCTGCGGTACCAGGGGGCATTCGATGAAACCGATCATCTGGCTGGCCGGATCGCTGGCGCTTGTCGCGATGGGCGCAGGGGCGTTTATCTGGTCCGGCGTCTACAACGTCGCGGCAGATGATCCGCATTGGCCACTGACCAATTGGATGATGGTAACGGTGCGCGAGCGCTCATTCGCGGTGCGCGCGACCGGAATCGACGTTCCGGACCTGACCGGCGTGGCGCTGATCCGCGCGGGCGCCGGAAACTACGACGCCATGTGTGCCGAATGCCACCTGGAACCCGGCGAGGCTGCAACCGAACTCAGCGCCGGCCTCTTTCCGACCCCGCCGAACCTTGGGCGCGACGGAATCGACGACCCGGCCGAGGCTTTCTGGGTGATCAAGCACGGCATCAAGATGAGCGGAATGCCCGCATGGGGGAAGAGCATGGACGATCAGTCCATCTGGGGAATCGTGGCTTTTCTCCAGCGCTTGCCCGAAATGTCAAAGGACCAGTACCACGGGCTGGTCGAGTCCAGCGAAGGACACACCCATGGCTCAGGCGAGGCACATGTCCACGCCGACGAAGAGCATCACGAACACGAGGATTGATGGGAGGCTCGCAACATGGTCCGCTTTGCTTCATCGATGCTCGCAGCATGGTTCCTGTTTCCTGGCGTCGCGCTGGCTGAGCCGCCGCTCATCGACGTGCCTGATGCGGCGCTGGCCGCGGCTGCGACCGTGGACCGATTCCTTGCCGCACTGTCGGCAGGCGATCTCGACGGGGCGGGTGCCGAGCTCGATCCGGGAGTCATCATCCTGGAAAGCGGCGGTGCCGAACATTCCGCCGCAGAGTATCTGGGCGGCCATGCCGGGCACGACGCGGATTTCCTGGGGAATGCGCAGCAGACCCTTGGGCGCCGCACGGCTAGAGCCAGCAGCGAACTCGCCTGGGTTGCGAGCGAGGGCGAACTGCAGACGCAGCAAGGCGGCAAGCCAGTGACGATCGCCAGCACGGAAACGATGGTGCTTCGGGCCACGGAAGCTGGCTGGAAGATCGTCCACATCCACTGGTCGTCACGGACCCGGAAACCCCAGGAGAACTGACATGCGCATCGTAATGAGGGTTTGCGCCGTCATGCTGGTCGCAGGCCTCGCGGGCTACACACATCACGGGGACTGATGCACAAGCCCATGGCGCAGGCATGATCGATCCCGTATGCGGCATGACGGTGGCGGCCGATTCGCCGCACCGGGCGACCCATGCCGGGCGCGACTACCGGTTCTGCTCGGCGGGTTGCCGCGCGAAGTTCGTGGCGAATCCTGCCGCCTGCCTGAAACCCGATACTGCGCCGGTCGAACGCGCGTCCACCGGCACGCGCTACACCTGCCCGATGCACCCGCAGATCCTGCGCGACGCGCCGGGGAGCTGTCCGATCTGCGGCATGGCGCTCGAGCCACTGATGCCGTCGGCCGATGATGACGAACTGCCGGAACTGACCGATTTCCGGCGGCGATTCTGGTGGACGCTGCCGCTCTCGATCGCGACGCTGGCGCTTGCGATGCTCG
>JBATEA010000501.1:0-2181 GCA_049663745.1 Steroidobacteraceae bacterium
GCGGTGGAGAACGCCGTCAGGAGCGCGGGACTCATCGCCGGGAACAGCGGCCAGGGACGGACGCGGCCCACAAACCGGATCAGCAGCGGCAGCGCGATGAAGGCGTAGAGGGCAAGTCCCGCGACGACACAGGCGCCGAACACCAGCAACGGACCCGCTGCGTCGAAGCCCGCCTTGGCGACCACGCGCGCCGTCAGCGCGAACACGCCGATTGGCGCCAGCCGCATCACGAATTCCGTCATGCGCATCATCACGCGGAAAACTCCCTGCCACAGGTCCAGCAGCACCTGGCGATGGGGTGGTTCGATGCGCGCCAGGAAGAAGCCGAACAGCACGCAGAAGAACACGACTCCCAGAAGCTTGCCCGAGATCGTGGCTTCAACGATGTTCGACGGGACGATGCCGAGCAGCGTGTCGAAGGCGCTGGCGGAGGCGCGCTCGGTCACATTCGCCGTGACCGTGCCGGTGTCGGCTTCCAGTGCCAGCATCTCGCGCGCGGGCTCGCCGTTCACGATGCCCGGCTTGACGAGATTGCTGATCGCGAGCGCTATCAGCACGGCAATCAGCGTCGTGACAACATAGAAGGACAATGTCTTCAGCCCCAGCCGCCCGAGGTCGCGGCCCGAGCCGAGACTCGCGACGCCGGTGATGATCGACGCCATGACCAGCGGCACGATCAGCATCTTCAGCAGGTTGATGAACATCGTGCCGAGGAAGTCGAACAGCCGGATGACTTCGAAGCTGCCGATGCGCGTGTCCGGGCCGCACAGCCAGCCGACGAGCGCGCCGACAGCCATCGCTATCAGGATCGGCGCGACCGGGACCGCGCGTGAATCGGGTGCTTGGGTCGTGGCCACCGGTTTCCCCCTCGTTGCCGAGTTCTGCTCTAATTGGCTGCGAACACATTGTCCGTGAGCATCCGGTGCCGTGCAATGGCGCGGCGGATTCGTGTCCAAGGAGACCCGTGGAGTATCGCGACACCGACTGGATGCGCCAGGCACTCGCGCTCGCCGCGCGCGCGGAGGCGGAGGGCGAGGTTCCGGTCGGTGCGCTGGTCGTGCGCGACGGCCAGATGCTGGGCGAGGGCTGGAATCAGCCGGTGGCGCTGCGCGACCCGACGGCCCACGCCGAGATTCTCGCATTGCGAGCCGCTGCTCAGAAAATCGGCGACTACCGTCTCGGCGGCGCGACGCTCTATGTAACGCTGGAGCCATGCCCGATGTGCGCCGCGGCGATCGCGCATGCGCGCGTCGCACGTCTCGTGTTCGGCGCCTGGGACCCGCGCCAGGGCGCGGCCGGCAGCGCCTTCAACCTGGTTGCCGCCGACGCGTTGAATCATCGTGTGGATGCGTTCGGCGGCGTGCTGTCGGAGGAATGCGGCGCAGTTCTCAAGAAGTTTTTTGCGAACCGCCGCTAGACTCCGTTCCGCTCGACATCCACTCGAGGATCTGGAGATAGGTCTGCACATTGCGGACGAAGCCGACCGGCTCCCAGCCGCGCGCGTAACCGCGCCGGGTCCGGGTGAACCAGCGTTCCTGCGCGAGCAGCGGTAGCGTCTCGCGCAGCGCTTCCCAACTGTCCGGGTCGCGACCCGCGTCCTGCGCCAGCACTCGGGCGTCTTCGAGATGACCATAACCGATGTTGTAGGCGGCGAGCGTCAGCCAGGTCCTGTCCGGCTCCGGAATCCGTCTGGGAATCGTCTTCTTCATCAGTGCGAGGTAACGCGCGCCGCCGAGGATGCTGCTGCGCGGGTCGGTCCGGTCGGTGACATTGACGCGCTGCGCGGTCTCGGCGGTCAGCATCATGAGACCACGTACGCCGGTCGGAGAAACTGCCGCTTCATCCCATCGCGATTCCTGGTATGCGATCGCCGCCAGGATGCGCCAGTCGATCCCGGTTTCCGCGCCCGCTTCTTCGAACCACGGCCGGTACTGCGACAGGCGCTCGTGCACCGCGCTGACGAATGCGGCCGCATCGACGCGCCTGAATCGGTTCAGCGAGCGCTCATGACGCGTGAGTATTTCCGCGAGCTTGCCGATCGCCTTCAGCTCGGCGAAATGCTGTTCGACCAGTGGCAGGAGATCCGTGCTGCGCGGTGCAAGCGCCCATGCAATCGCTTCGGATTCGGCCAGCTTGAATGCCGGGCGCAAGTCAGGATAAAAACGCCGACCAAGAGTGAAT
>JBATEA010000502.1:0-3243 GCA_049663745.1 Steroidobacteraceae bacterium
GGGACCTGTTTCGCATCGAATACGAGAATCGGGTCGCGGTGGCGCCATTTCACCCCGAATACTACGAACTCCGGGCCCGCGAAGGACCGCAGTCGCTAAATGAAATTGCCGAAAACATGCCGTTCGAGAAGACGGCGGACTACGACACCTGGCTCCGGCGCCTCGCCGCCCTGCCGACCTACCTCGACCAGTACTCGGATCAGCTGCGTCGCGCTGCGGCCGCGAAGCGCACGCAGCCGCGCGTGATCATGGACCGCGTGCTGCCCCAGCTGCAGATGCAGCTCGTGGACAAGCCCGACGACAGCCCGTTCTTCGAACGCTTCAAGCAATACGCGGACGCCGTGCCCGAAGCGGACCGGCAGCGTCTGACCGCCGAGGCGCGGCGCGTGATCGCGGACGCGGTCGTGCCCAGCTACCGCCGCTTCACCAGCGTGTTCCGCGACGTGTACCTGCCGGCATGCCGCAAAAGTGTCGGCATCTGGGACACGCCGGACGGGCGCGCTTTCTACGCGAACCGGGCCAGGTACCACACGACGACGAACCTGACGCCCCGGCAGATTCACGAGATCGGCCTCAAAGAAGTCGCGCGCAATCGGGCCGAGATGCTCGCGGTCATGAAGGAAGTCGACTTCCAGGGCACGCTGCAGGAGTTCTTCCAGCACCTGCGCACGGA
This sequence comes from Steroidobacteraceae bacterium, assembly GCA_049663745.1. Classification (GTDB taxonomy): domain Bacteria; phylum Pseudomonadota; class Gammaproteobacteria; order Steroidobacterales; family Steroidobacteraceae; genus SCUD01. The sequence continues at coordinate 674 of JBATEA010000502.1, forward strand.
CCCGCAGTTCTACTACAAGACACCGGACGAGCTGTTCCGCGCCTACGTCTACACCGCGAAAATGATCGAGCCGGAGCTGCCGAGGCTTTTCGGCAAGTTGTACCGCACGCCGTATGGCGTGCGCGTGATCCCGGCGACCAGCGCGCCGAACACGACCACGGCCTACTACAGCGGGCCGTCGTTCGATGGCAGGCGTCCCGGTTATTACTACGTGAACCTGTACCGGCCCGAGGTCCGCCCAAAGTACGAAATGGAGGTCCTGACCGTGCACGAAGCGGTGCCCGGTCATCACCTGCAGATCGCGCTCGCGCAGGAGCAGGCCGATCTGCCGAAATTCCGGCGGTTCTACGGCGTGACGGCCTATGTCGAGGGCTGGGCACTTTATTCGGAGCGCCTCGGCTACGACCTTGGCCTCTACAAGGACCCGTACTCGCGCTTCGGCCAGCTGACCTACGACCAATGGCGGGCCGTGCGCCTGGTCGTCGACACCGGCATCCATGACATGGGCTGGACACGGCAGCAGGCGATCGATTACTTCATGGACAACGCGGCCAAGACCGAGACCGACGTCGTCAACGAGGTCGACCGCTACATCGCCTGGCCCGGCCAGGCGCTCGCGTACAAGATCGGCCAGCTCAAGCTCCTGGAGCTGCGCGCGCGCGCCGAGGCCGCGCTCGGAGACCGCTTCGACATCCGCGCTTTCCACGACACGATCCTCGCGACCGGCGCCGTACCGCTCGAAATCGTCGAACGGACCGTCGACGACTGGATCAAGGCGCAGCACCGGCCGTGATCGCGCCCCGTCGCAAGGCGGCTGCGGTCCGCATCGGCAGCGTCACCGTCGGCGGCGCGGCGCCGATCGTCGTGCAATCGATGACCAATACCGACACGGCCGATATCGAGGGGACCGCGCGCCAGGTTCGCGAGCTGGCCGAGGCGGGCTCGGAGATTGTCAGGGTCACCGTCAACAACGACGAGGCCGCCGCGGCCGTGCCCCACATCCGCGACCGGCTGCGGGCCGCCGAATGCCACGTGCCGCTGGTCGGCGATTTTCACTTCAACGGCCACAAACTGCTGGCGTCGCATCCGGCCTGTGCCGAGGCGCTCGACAAGCTCAGGATCAATCCCGGCAATGTCGGGCGCGGCAGCAAGCGCGACCCGCAGTTCGCCGCAATGATCGAGATCGCCTGCCGGCACGCGAAGCCGGTGCGCATCGGCGTCAACTGGGGCAGCCTCGACCAGGACCTTCTGACGCGGATGATGGATGAGAATTCACGCCTGCCCGAACCGCAAGACGCGCTCGCGGTGCTGCGCGAGGCGACCGTCGTCTCGGCGCTCGCCGCAGCCAGGCGCGCCGAGGAGCTCGGCCTGCCGCACGACGCGATCGTCATCAGCTCGAAGGTCAGCGGGGTGCAGGACCTGATCGCGATCTATCGCAGCCTCGCTGCGCGTTGCGATTATCCCTTGCACCTCGGCCTGACCGAGGCCGGCATGGGGCCCAAGGGCATCGTGTCGTCGACTGCTGCGCTCGCCGTGCTGCTGCAGGAGGGCATCGGCGACACAATCCGCGCCTCGCTGACGCCCGAGCCCGGCGGCGACCGCAGCCAAGAAGTGCGGGTCTGCCAGGAAATCCTGCAAAGCCTTGGCCTGCGCGCCTTCATGCCGCGCGTCGTCGCCTGCCCGGGCTGCGGACGGACCACGAGCAGCTACTTCCAGGAACTCGCGCAGCGCATCCAGGATCACGTTCGCCGACGCATGCCGGAATGGCAGCAGAGCCATGTCGGCGCCGAGACCATGACCGTCGCCGTGATGGGCTGCGTCGTCAACGGACCGGGCGAGAGCAAGCATGCCAACATCGGCATCAGCCTGCCGGGCACGGGCGAGCGGCCCGTCGCGCCGGTCTACGAGGACGGCGAGAAGACGGTCACGCTGAAGGGCGAACGCATCGCCGAGGAATTCCAGGAACTGGTCGAGCACTACGTCGCGCGCCATTACCCGCGCCGGGAGGCCTGATGGATGCCCTGAAAGAACGCAAGTGCGTGCCCTGCGAAGGCGGCGTGCGCCCACATGACGCGAAATCCGCCGCCGGCATGATGAGCCTGCTGCACCCCGACTGGCGCCTGGTCGAGGACGGCAAGGCCATTCGCCGCGAACTCAAGTTCCCGGACTTCTGGCGCACGATGAGCTTCGTCAACGCGCTCGCGCACGTGGCAAACGTCGAGGACCATCATCCCGACCTCGAGATTGGCTACAACTACTGCCGGATCCGTTACTCGACTCATGCGATCGGCGGCCTGTCCGACAACGACTTCATCTGCGCGGCCAAAGCGGACGCACTCGTCTAGAACCCCATGAACCAGACGATCGGCATCGATGCGGCGCATCGCCGGGTGATCTTCGCCTCCTCGCTCGGCACCGTGTTCGAGTGGTACGACTTCTACCTGTACGGCACACTCGCCGTGTTCTTCAGCGCGCTCTTTTTCCCGCCTGGCAACGATACGGCCGCGTTCCTTGCGAGCCTCGCGACCTTCGGCGCCGGGTTCGCGGTGCGGCCGCTCGGCGCGCTGCTC
>JBATEA010000503.1:0-1702 GCA_049663745.1 Steroidobacteraceae bacterium
ACCGAGGGTCGCATCGCGGCGATGGAGATCATGATAGGCACGCCGCTGATTTCGGACCTGATCTTCCGCGGCGAGGTCGCCAAGATCAAGGAAGTCATGGCGCGCTCGAACCGCCTCGGCATGAAGACCTTCGACCAGGCGCTGTTCGAGCTCTACGAGGCGGGCACGATCTCCTACGAGGAGGGCCTGCGCAACGCCGACTCGAAGAACGAATTGCGGCTGCGAATCAAGCTTGAAAGCAAGCGCGAGGACAAGCTGCAGGCCGAGGCATCCAGCACATTGAGGATCGTCGATGAGTCCAACGAGGGCACACTCTACTGAACCGGCGACCGACTCGAAGGTGGCCGTGGAGGTCGATCCGGGTCGGTTCAGCATCAAGCCGATGCTCAAGCTGATGGCCGAGAAGAAGGCCTCGGACCTCTTCTTTACGTCCAATTCCCCGGTCAAGATCAAGATCGAGGGTCTCATCTACCCGATCAACAAGCAGGTGCTGAGCGCCGAGCTGGTGCGCGAGATTGCCTACAGCCTGATGAGCGCCGAGCAGCTCGAGCATTTCCAGAGCGAGCTCGAGATCGATTTCGCGATTTCCGAGCCCGGTGTCGGGCGGTTTCGCGCTGCCGTCTTCCATCAGCGCGGTTATCCGGCGCTGGTGCTGCGCTACATCAGCGTGGACACGCCGAAGCTCGACCAGCTCGGCCTGCCGGACACGCTGCAGGATCTCGCGTTGCTCAAGCGCGGTCTGGTGCTGATGGTCGGCGCCACCGGCTCCGGCAAGTCGACGACGCTCGCAGCGATGATCAATCACCGCAACGAGAACTGCTCGGACCACATCCTGACGATCGAGGACCCGATCGAGTTCCTGCACCAGAACCGCAAGGCAATCGTCAACCAGCGCGAAGTCGGGCTTGACACGCGCACGTTTGGGAGGGCACTGCGCGCTTCGATGCGGGCTGCGCCGGACGTCATCCTGATCGGCGAAATCCGCGATCGCGAGACCATGGAAGCAGCGATCACGCTGGCCGGCACCGGGCACCTTTGCATCGCCACACTGCACGCGAACAACTGCGCCGAGACGCTCGATCGCATCATCAACATGTTCCCGCGCGACCAGCACGCACAGATCTTCCTCGACCTGTCGCAGTACCTGCGTGCGATCGTGTCCCAGCGCCTCGTGCGCGGGCGCAACAACAAGCGTTGCGCGGCCGTCGAGGTGATGCTGAACACGCCGCATATCCAGGACCTGATCAAGAAGGGAGATGTCATCGGCGTCAAGGAAGCGATGTTCGCGTCCAACGAGCGCGGCATCCAGAACTACGACGTCGCGCTCCTGCACCTCTACAAAGAGGGCCGCATCGACATCGAGGAGGCGCTGAACAACGCCGACTCGCGCACCAACCTCGAGGCCCGCATCAACTTCGGTTAGCGCCTCGATCGCGTGCGCGGGATCCGGCAGGGTCCCTCGCTCGCAAACTCCGCCGGAACTTACGAGTTTGCTCGCGAGGGCCCCGCCACCTCGCGCACGCAAGCCGCGCCGCTGCCAGGCCCGCAGGCGGAGCCGGACCCTGCGAGTGAGCGAATGTCCGATCTTCTGAGCGAACGAGCGGGCGTCCCGGTCGGATCCCGCCCGCGCGACCGACGTCCGGATCCCGCGCGCTGGGCTCGTGCCTGCATCCCCGAAGCGCTAGTCCGTGAAGACTGTGGC
>JBATEA010000504.1:0-2438 GCA_049663745.1 Steroidobacteraceae bacterium
GCGTCACGACGATCAGACAATGACTGCGAGCCTGCGGCCCGGCACCTGCCTCGCGGCACCGCCACAGGCGGGCCTCATGACTCGATGCGCTTGGCGATGACGACCACCTCGGGCAGGACCACTGCCCCGGTCGAGTCAAGTACGTCGCGCTCGTAGACCACCCTCTCGTTGAATGCCAGGCCGTTGCTGACCACGCCGGCAAGGGTGGCTACCAGCACCGCCGCCAGGCCCGTGTTCCGGATCGTCGAATAGCTGTTCATGACGTTCTCCTGAGTTTCCGTTTGCGAATGGGCCAAAAAGCCCTTTCAGTGTTCGATCGAGACTTTGGACGCCGGGCGCGTTTCGAACAAACGCGATATCTGATGCCGGGTTAAGGGAATCTTCTCCTGCACCGGTGCCGCCACCGGCTGCAGCCGCAGCTCCGTGCCGTACCCGCGGCCGGCGACCAGTTCGACATGGCGCTGACTGCCCTCGGCCAGCATGTCCAGATAACTAAAGAGACCTTGCAAATGCCCTAACATGACCGTTCTCCTTGATTCGGGCGGAGCGGACACCGCGCCCCTCCGTCCCTGTTCGGGCTAGACTTTGCAACCATGGCGTTTCTCGAACAAACGCATTAACTCAAGCCCGGTTAAGGGAAACTTTGGTCGCCTCCGCCTATGGCCGATTGCCGCTGAACGCGCTTCGCGTATTCGAGGCCGTGGCCTCGCGCCTGAGTTTTGCCGAGGCCGCTGAAGCCCTGAATGTGACGCCGGCCGCGGTCAGCCAGCAGATCAAGGCGCTCGAGGATTACCTGCAGGTGCCGGTGCTGCGCAGGAGTGGCCGCAAGGTGGAACTGACGCCGGAAGGCGCGCGGCTTTTGCCCGGCATCCGCGCCGGGCTCGATTCGCTGGTCGTGGCGCTGCGCGAAATGCGCATGATGCGCGCGAGCGGGATCATCAACGTCAGCACGCTGTCGTCATTGATGCAGAAATGGATGACGCCGCGACTGCATCGCCTGCACGCGAAATTCCCGGACTTGCAGGTGGACTGGCACACCTCGCGCGAGGCCGTGGATTTCACGCGCAGCGATTTCCATGCGGCTGTTCGCCTCGGCCAGGGCCAGACGCCGGGGCTCGACCACGAAAGGCTGATGGACGAATGGATCGTCGTCGTGGCTTCACCCGAGCTCTACAAGCGCCACGGATCGATCGACGATCGCGAGACTCTCGCAGGCATTCCGATGCTGCAGGCCAGGGACGAACCCTGGGAACGCTTCGAGAAAAGCGCCGCCCCGACGCCCTGGCCCGCGGGCCCGACGATCATCGACGATTCGGTCAGCGTGTTGTCCGCCGTGATGGAAGGGCTCGGGTACGCGCCGGCGCGCTGGTCGATCGCCGCGCACGACCTGCAGGCCGGCCGCGTCGTGCTCGCGAGCAAGACCATCGTCCCGTCGCGATTCCGCTACTGGTTCGTCTGCCCGCCCTCGTATTCGGACCTGCCGATGGTCTGCGCGCTGCGCCAGTGGCTCAAGGAAGAGGCAACGGCATTCCCGACACCCCAGGACTGGCTCAGCAAGCGATAAACGACAAAGGGGACGCCAAAAGGCGGTAGCCGATGCGAATTGCAGTCATCACTGAAACGTACCCACCGGAAGTCAACGGCGTCGCCCTGACCGTACACGATCTCGTGGCTCGCATGGCGGCCGACGGACATGAATTGATGTTGGTGCGCCCGCACCAGCCGGGAGTCTCGGCGCTCCCGCTCCCCCAGCCGATCGACGAACTGCTGGTCGCGGGCGCACGGCTGCCGAAATATCCGGGTCTGCGCTTCGGCTTTCCGGCGGTCGAGATGCCGTTGTGCCGTGTGCTCAACCGTTGGGGATCGCACGGTGTCGTTCACGAGTTGTTCGCGGTCGTGAGTCGACTCGGGAATGGCGCCTTCTGGTATGGGTTGATGCTGGTACTACCGCTTACCGATGGCTGGCGCGGCGCCGTCGTCAGCGTTCAGCTGGCGGCGACAGGGCTCGTCTCCCTTGCGATCTACCGCCTGCTGAAGCGCTGGACACGGCGGCCGCGGCCCTACGCCAGCCACCGCGGCATCATCGCCCGCGTTCCGCCGCTCGATCAGTTCAGTTTCCCGTCGGGACACACGCTTCACGCCGTCGCTTTCACAGCGATTACCTGCGCCTGGTATCCCGCATTCGCGTGGATCCTGGTGCCGTTCTCGGTACTGGTCGCGCTGTCGCGCATCGTGCTCGGCCTGCATTACCCGAGCGATGTCGCCGCGGCCATCGTCATCGGCTCCCTGCTCGCGGCGGGTTCTATCGCCGCTGCGGGCTTCATGGGCGCAATCCCCGCCTGAACGCATACAATCGCCGCTCGGCGCCTGCATTGCGCGGCGCAGCATCCCGGGAGATCGCTTCTTGGCGGGCCGTGGTCACCTGTATGTCATCGCGG
>JBATEA010000505.1:0-1548 GCA_049663745.1 Steroidobacteraceae bacterium
CTGTTCCTGATGGCCAAGAGCGTCAGCGAGATCCACAATTCGCTGGAAGGGCCGGGTTCGCACGGCGTGTCCGCGGACAAGTTGCGCACGCAGGTGCTTGCCGTGATCGTCCAGATCGGCATCGTGGACATCATCTTTTCGCTGGATTCCGTGCTGACCGCGATCGGGCTCGCGAATCACGTCGGCATCATGGTCGCGGCGATCGTGGGCGCGGTGCTGGTGATGATGTTCATGGCCGCCCCGATCCATGAATTCATCGAGCGTCACCCGACGATCAAGATCCTGGCGCTCTCATTCCTGATCCTGGTCGGTATCGCACTGGTCGGGGAATCCTTCGACATGAAGGTCCCGAAGGGATATCTCTACTTCGCGATGGCCTTCTCTGTGTGCGTCGAGATGGTCAACATCCGGATGCGCCGCAAGGGCCCGGGTGCGCCGGTCGAACTGCGCGAGCTGGTGATACCCGGCGACGACTGACGCTTCAGGCGCTGCGGTTCAGGACGCTGTGGCTGCGGCTGTAGCCGAAGTAAATCAGGAATCCGATCACTATCCAGCCGCTCATCCAGTGCCAGTTGTCCATGAACGCGCGGCCGAACAGATACAGGCAGGACGCAGCGCCCAGGATGCAGACCACGGGCGCCGCTGGCACCTTGAATGCGCGCGGCAGGTCGGGCCGTGTCTTGCGCAGCACCAGCACACCGATGCAGACGGTCGCGAAGGCGAGCAACGTGCCCATCGACACGAGATCGCCCAGCACGTTGATCGGCAGCAAGCCAGCGAGCACGACGGCGGTCCCGCCGACGATCAGCGTGCCGACGTGCGGCGTGCGGAATTCCGGATGCACACGGCCAAATACCTTCGGAATCAGACCGTCGCGCGCCATCGAGTAGAAGATGCGCGGTTGCCCGATCATCATCACCAGGATCACCGAGGTCAGGCCGGCGATGGCGCCGATCTCGACCAGGGACTTGAGCCACAGCAGGCTGGGATAGTGTTCGAGCGCCGTCGCGACCGGCTTCGGCGTGCCGAGCAGCTGGTACGGCATGATGCCGGTCATCACTGCCGACATCGCGATGTAGATGATCGTGCAGATCAACAGCGACCCGAGGATGCCGATCGGCATGTCGCGCTGTGGATTCTTTGCCTCCTGGGCGGCAGTCGAAACTGCGTCGAAACCGATGTACGCGAAGAACACGACGGTTGCGCCACGCAACACGCCGTCGAAGCCGAACCGGCCCGGGCCGTCCGGCGGCGGTATGAACGGATGCCAGTTCGCCGGATCCACATACTGCAGGCTGAAGGCCATGAACAGCAGGATCACGCCGACCTTGATCGCGACGATGATCGAATTGACCGTAGCCGACTGGGTAATGCCCCGGTAGCAGAGTGCGGTGACCGCAAGCACGATCCCGACCGCCGGGAGGTTGATCAGCGCGCCGGTGGGCACGATGCGGCCCTGTACGACATTGAGCGGGGCGTTTGTCAGTACCGCGGGTAGCGAGAGCGACGTGCCGATCCCGGCGTTGATCGATTCGAGCAGTCCCGTGA
>JBATEA010000506.1:0-2915 GCA_049663745.1 Steroidobacteraceae bacterium
GACCAGGCTGTCGATCTGCCGGCGGTGCAGGAGCAGCTTGCGCGAGCGGGTCGGATCGGCCCTGACGTGCGTCGAGGTCGTGGGCAGCGGCGAGACGTGGGCCCCGAACAGCCAGGCCTCGCCGTCCTTCAACAGCACGTAGGCTTCCTTTAGCTGCAGCCTGCCCGCGCGCAGCGCCTTGACCTCCCAGCCCTGCAGGGCGACACCGGCCTCGTAGCGCTCGTCGATGAAGTACTCATGCCGCGCCCTGCGGTTGTCGGCGATGCGCGCTGCATTGTCTTCCTTCTTCCTGGCCATCGTGCATTCTAGCGACATGGCGCGGTTGTCCGCGCAGGCTGCACCGGTGACAATCGCGCCGTGAGGCCGGTCGATCATGCGTGAGGTTCGCCGCAGCGCCCTGTTGCCATACACGGCGGGCCAGATGTATGGCCTCGTGATCGACGTCGAGCGTTACCCGGAATTCCTGCCCTGGTGCAGTGGCGCGCGGATTCTCACCGCCGACGGCGAGTATGTGACGGTCAACCTCGGGCTTTCGCGCGGCTTCGTGCACGGAAATTTCACGACGCGTAATCGCCATGTGCCGGATCGCTCGGTCGAGATGAGCCTCGTCGACGGCCCATTCAGCCTGCTCGAGGGCCGCTGGGATTTCCGGCCGATCGAAACCGCCGGCACGCGGATCGAGTTGCAGGTGCGTTTCCAGACCCACGGCTTGATCGATGCAATCGCGCTGGGACCAGCGTTCGAGCAGATCTGCAACCAGATGGTGGACGCCTTCGGAAAGCGCGCGTACCAGGTGTTCCGTGTCGACTGACCGGATCCGGATCCGGGTCGTCTGCGCCGAGGCCGGGCGCCAGACGGTATTGAATCTCGATGTGGAAGCCGGTTGCACGGCGGGCGAGGCGCTGGAACGCTCAGGAATTCTCGCGATTCACCCGGACGTGGACGCCGGCGCCTGTGGCGTCGGAGTATTTGGCCGCGAGGTGACGCGCGACCACCGCCTTCAGGATGGCGATCGGCTGGAAGTGCTGCGACCGTTGATGGAGGATCCCCGCGAACGCCGCAGGCGGCTCGCGAGGCAGGGCGCGACCGGGAAGAAATCAGCCCGCGGCGGCTGAAGCGGCCGGCTGCTTGCGCGGCACCGGGATCAGCTCTTCGATCCGCGTGACTTTGTCATCCTGGAACCAGACCACCAGGTGGCGCTTGTCGACCTTGCGTTTGTGGCCGCGCTGCAGCCGGTAGACATAGTCCCAGCGATCAGGATCGAAGCTGTCGATGACCATCGGCGTGCCGAGCAGGAACCGCACCTGGCTGCGTGTCATGCCGACTTCTACCTGGTCGATCTGCTCGGGATCGAGCAGGTTGCCCTGCTGGACGTCCATGCGATAGATACAGGCGGTCGCGAGCAACGGCAGCGCGACGGCCGCGGCGATGCATGAAATCCAGCGCAAAGGTCGCATGGTCGGCAATCCTGGGCGATAATTCACAGGGGGCATATCATAAGCGGATTCGCCGCTTGGCGCGGCGCCGGAGTGCAGACTTGGAATCGAAAGACCTCCGCAAGGCGGGCCTCAAGGTCACATTGCCGCGCGTCAAGATCCTCGAGATCCTGGCCGGCAACCACGGCCGGCACCTGTCGGCCGAGGATATCTATCGCGCGCTGCTGGAGCAGAGTGACGACATCGGGCTCGCAACTGTCTATCGCGTCCTGACCCAGTTCGAGGCCGCGGCACTCGTCAAGCGCCATCACTTCGAGGGCGGCACTGCCGTGTTCGAGTTGAATGAAGGCGAGCACCATGACCACATCGTCTGCATGGACTGCGGCCGGGTCGAGGAGTTCCTGGATTGCGGCATCGAGCGTCGGCAGCTGGACGTCGCCCACCGGCTCGGCTTCGACATCGAGGAACACAACCTGATCCTGTACGGGCGTTGCCGCCGCGAAGCCTGCCCGCACCGCCACAAGCAGGTCTGATCGATCAGCCTGCCGTTCGCAGCATCTCGCGTGCGTGATCGCGCGCCTTGCGCGTGATTTCGACGCCGCCCAGCATGCGCGCGAGTTCCTCGATCCTCTCGTCCGGGCCGAGACTTGTGACGGTCGTCCGGCTCGAGCGTCCGTCCGTCAGCTTGCTGACGCGCAGCTGGTGATGGGCCTGGCTCGCGACCTGCGCCAGGTGCGTCACGCAAAGGACCTGGCCCCGGCCCGCCAGATCGCGCAACTTGCGTCCGACGATTTCCGCGACGCCGCCGCCGATTCCGGCATCGACCTCGTCGAAGATCATGCAGGTTCCGCCGTGGCGATGAGCCGCGGCGACCTGCACGGCGAGGCTGATGCGTGACAGCTCGCCGCCGGAAGCGATCTTGGCGACCGGCTTCACCGGTTGTCCGGGATTCGCGCTCACCAGGAATTCGACGCGATCGGCGCCGTCTCCCGCCGGTTCCGCCTCCGCATCGGACTCGACCGAAATCTCGAATCGGCCGCCCGGCATGCCGAGCTGGCGCATCAGGCTGGTGACCGCAGTGGCCAGCCGCCTGGCGGCCGTGGTCCTGCTGGCCGAGAGCGCGCCCGCCGCGACGCGATACTCCGTTCGGATTTGCATGATCCGCCGTTCCAGGTCGCCGAGAGCGAGTTCGGAATGGTCGAGAGCCGCCAGCTGGCGCTGCAACTCGGCGAGTTGTTGCCGCAGCTGTTCCGGCGGCACACGATGCTTGCGCGCGAGTTCCTCGATTGCCGCGACCCGCCGCTCGACGAATTCCTGCCGTGCCGGATCGGCGTCCAGTGCCTCGAGATATGCGCCCAGCGCGCCGCCGGCTTCGCCAAGGCCGATGACCGCATCTTCCAGCATACGGAGCGGCTCGGCGAGGCGCGCGTCGAGCGCCGCCGCGCTGCGCAACTGGCTCGCCGCGCGCGCGGCCATCGC
>JBATEA010000507.1:0-2585 GCA_049663745.1 Steroidobacteraceae bacterium
CGATACATGAGCGACGAGCGACGCCGCCAGGGGCGAAAATCGCCCGGTCCCGAAGGGTTACGCGCGGGCCCTGGCGGGACTTCGTTGCTCGCCTCGCCCATAGTCCCTGCTATGGGGCTTCGGCTCGCGCCTTGTCCCGCCAAGGCGCACGCGTAACGCGCTCCATGCGCGGATCACGCGGAGGGTCCCGATGAAACTGGCGACGCTCGCGGATGGCAGCCGCGACGGCCGGCTGGCGGTCGTAAGCACGAATCTGTCGCTTGCGGCGTTTGCCCCCGGCATCGCAGACACGCTGCAGGCGGCGCTTGACGACTGGCCACGCGCAGCGCCGCAACTCCGGGCGCTTGCGCAGTCGCTCGAAGCAGGCAGCGTGGAATCTTTCGCATTCGACCCGGCACGCGCGCTCGCGCCGCTGCCGCGCGCCCATCACTGGGTGGACGGCAGCGCCTACGTCAATCACGTCGAGCTCGTGCGCAAGGCGCGCGGTGCGACGATGCCCGAATCGTTCTGGACCGACCCGCTCGTCTACCAGGGCGGCTCGGACGACCTGCTGCCGCCGACGGGCGATGCGGCGTTCGCGAGCGAGGACTGGGGCATCGATCTGGAGGGCGAAGTCGCCGTCATCACCGACGACGTGCCGATGGGCAGGGATGCCACCAACGCACGGCAGCACATCAAGCTGCTGATGCTGGTCAATGACTGGTCGCTCAGGAACCTGATGCCTGCCGAACTCGCCAATGGCTTCGGCTTCTACCAGTCGAAGCCCGCGACCGCGTTTTCGCCGGTCGCCGTCACGCCCGACGAACTCGGCAAGGCCTGGGACGGCGGGCGGGTCCACCTGCCGCTGGTCGTGCACCTGAATGATGCCCTGCTCGGCCGGCCGAATGCCGGTGTCGACATGACCTTCGACTTCGGCCAGCTGATCGCCCATGCGACGAGGACCCGCAGGCTGGGCGCCGGCACGATCGTCGGCTCGGGCACCGTCTCGAACAAGGACCGTACGCTCGGCTCGTCCTGTCTCGCCGAGCGGCGCATGCTGGAAACCCTGGAGCAGGGCCGGCCAGTGACGCCGTTCCTGACTTTTGGTGATCGCGTGCGCATCGAGATGTTCGACGCGGCCGGTCATTCGATATTCGGTGCGATCGACCAGCGCGTCGTGAAGGCGGCATGATGAAACTGAAGGACCCCTCGCTGTTCCGCCAGCAGTGCCACGTCAATGGCCGGTGGATTGACGCGGCAGGCGGCGCGACGTTACCCGTGACCAATCCTGCGACCGGCGAAAGACTCGGCACCGTGCCCGCAATCGATGCGGCCGGAACCGAGGCAGCCGTCGCTGCGGCCCACGCCGCGTTTCCGGCCTGGGCCGCGAAGACCGCCAAGGAACGCGCCACCGTCCTGCGCCGCTGGCACGACCTCATGATGGCCAATGCCGACGATCTCGCAGTGTTGATGACCGCCGAGCAGGGCAAGCCGCTCGCCGAGTCGCGCGGCGAGATCGGCTATGCGGCTTCCTTCATCGAATGGTTCGCCGAGGAGGCCAAGCGCCTGTACGGCGACGTGATCCCGGGCCACCAGACTGACAAGCGCATCCTCGTGCTGCGCCAGCCGGTCGGCGTGGTCGCCGCGATCACGCCCTGGAATTTCCCGGCCGCGATGATCACGCGGAAAGTCGCGCCCGCACTCGCGGCGGGCTGCACGGTCGTCTGCAAGCCGGCGACGCAGACGCCCTACTCCGCGCTCGCGCTCGCCGAGCTCGGGGAGCGCGCCGGATTGCCGGCCGGCGCCTTCAATGTCGTCACCGGACCGGCGCGCGAGATCGGCGGCGTGCTGACCGGCGACGCGCGCGTGCGCAAGCTCTCGTTCACGGGCTCCACCGAGATCGGCAAGCTCCTGATGGCGCAGTGCTCGAAGACGATGAAGAAGGTCTCGCTGGAACTTGGCGGCAATGCGCCCTTCATCGTGTTCGACGATGCGGACCTCGATGCCGCTGTATTGGGCGCGATCGCCTCCAAGTACCGCAACACCGGTCAGACCTGCGTCTGCGCCAACCGGCTGCTGGTGCAGTCGGGCGTCTACGACGCCTTCGCCGCGAAACTGATCGCGACCGTCCGGAAACTGCGCGTCGGCGATGGCCTCGCCGGCGAGACCGACCAGGGACCGCTGATCGACGCGAATGCGCTCGCCAAGGTCGAGGAACATGTCGCGGATGCGCTCGCGAAGGGCGCCAAGGTCGCGACCGGCGGGCACCGTCATGCCCTCGGCGGGACCTTCTACGAGCCGACCGTGCTCACCGGAGTGACACCCGCGATGATGGTCGCGAAGGAAGAGACCTTCGGCCCGGTCGCTCCTTTGTTCCGTTTCAACACGGAGCAGGAAGCGATCCGGATGGCAAACGATACGGAATTCGGGCTCGCGGCCTATCTGTACACGCGTGACCTGGCGCGTTCCTGGCGGGTTTCCGAGGCGCTCGAGTACGGCATCGTCGGTCTCAACACGGGAATCATCTCGACCGAGGTCGCGCCTTTTGGCGGCGTCAAGGAATCGGGCACGGGCCGCGAAGGCTCGAAGTACGGGATCCTCGAATA
>JBATEA010000508.1:0-2156 GCA_049663745.1 Steroidobacteraceae bacterium
ACGCGATCGTCGTGGTCGAGAACGTCGAGCGGCACATCGAGGACGGCATGACGCCGCGCGATGCCGCGCACCAGGCGATGAGCGAGGTTTCGGGCCCGATCGTCGCCATCACGCTGGTGCTGTCCTCGGTATTCGTGCCGCTCGCGTTCCTCGGCGGTGTGACCGGCCAGTTCTACCGGCAATTCGCGGTCACGATCGCGGCCGCCGTCCTGATATCCGGTTTCAACTCGCTGACATTGTCGCCGGCGCTCGCGGCAATGCTGCTGCAGCCGCGCGGGGCCAGGAAAGATGCGCTCGGTCGCTGGATCGAGCGCCTGGTCGGCCGGCCATTCGCCGCCTTCAACCGGGTGTTCCGCGGCTTCGGCAACCGTTATTCCGGCGGCATCGGCGGCACCATCGCCCGCGCGCCGCGGCTGCTCGTGATCTACGGCGTGCTCGTCATCGTGGCCGTGATCGGATTCCGCGCCGTGCCCGGCGGCTACATCCCGTTCCAGGACAAGCAGTACCTGTTCGCGGTGCTGCAGCTGCCGGAGGCCGCGACCATCGACCGCACCGAGGTGGTGATGCGCAAGATGGGCGAAATCGCGATGCAGGTGCCGGGCGTCTCGAATGTCGTGCAGTTCCCGGGCCTGAACGCCGTGCACTTCGTCGCGACGCCGAATGTCGGCGTCATGTTCGCCGGCCTCGAGCCGCAGGACAAGCGCGAACTCAAGGCGGGCGAGATCGCGGCGCGCATCAACATGGGCTATGGCCAGATCCAGGAAGGACTCGCCTTCGCGCTGCTGCCGCCGCCGGTGCTCGGCCTCGGCAACGCGAACGGACTCGAGTTATACGTGGAGGATCGCGCCGGCATCGGTTACGGCAACCTGTACTCGCAGACCATCGGCCTGGTCGGCGCGCTCGGCGCCACCAAGGGCTTCGACCCGCTCGGAACCTTCACTTCCTACCAGTCGAACGTGCCGCAACTCGATGCGAGCGTCGACCGAACCAGGGTCAAGGAGCTGGGGCTTTCGCTTACCGACGTGTTCAACACATTGCAGGTCTATCTCGGCTCGGCCTACGTCAACGACTTCAACCTTTTCGGGCGCACGTATTCCGTATACGCGCAGGCTGACGCGCCATATCGCGCGACGGTGCAGGACATCGAGAACCTGAAGGTCCGCAACGAACGCGGCGAGATGGTGCCGCTCGGCAGCGTCGTGGACATCAAGCCGAGTTACGGCCCGGATCCGGTAATTCGCTACAACGGCTACGCCGCCGCCGACATGTCGGTCGGCCTCAATCCCGCCGTCCTGTCTTCGACCGAGGCGCTCGGCAAGGTGCAGGCCATGGCGGACCAGATCCTGCCGCGCGGAATGAACATCGAGTGGACCGGCCTCACCTACCAGCAGGTCACGCAGGGCAGCGCGGCGCTCTTCGTGTTCCCCCTGTGCGTACTGCTCGTCTACCTGGTGCTCTCCGCGCTGTATGAGAGCTGGTCGTTGCCGCTCGCCATCATCCTGATCGTGCCGCTGTGTCTCTTGTCCGCAATTGGCGGCA
Organism: Steroidobacteraceae bacterium; assembly: GCA_049663745.1. Classification (GTDB taxonomy): domain Bacteria; phylum Pseudomonadota; class Gammaproteobacteria; order Steroidobacterales; family Steroidobacteraceae; genus SCUD01. The sequence goes on from JBATEA010000508.1 coordinate 1,540, forward strand.
CCTGGCTCGTCAATACGATCCACGGGCTGTGGCTCGCGGTTTTTCCGCCAACATTCGCGCCGACATTCCTCGACAACAACATTTTCACCAAGATCGGGCTCGCAGTGCTGATCGGGCTCGCCTGCAAGAACGCGATCCTGATCGTCGAATTCGCGCGCGACCTCGAGGAACAGGGCAAGGACATCGTCGCGGCCGCGATCGAGGCCTGCCGCCTGAGATTGCGGCCGATCCTGATGACGAGTTTTGCCTTCATTGCGGGCGTCACGCCGCTCGTGTTCGCCTCCGGCGCCGGCGCCGAAGTCCGTTACGTCATGGGCATCACGGTAGTCGCCGGCATGCTGGGCGTGACGTTCTTCGGGCTGTTCTTCACGCCGGTGTTCTACGTCGTATTGCGAAAGCTGGTGCAGCGCCGCGAGGAACATCGCGCCGCAAGGCTTGCTGCCGGGGGCGCCGGTCATGAATAGATGGCTCGCGGTGCTGATGCTTCCCGCCCTGCTCGCAGCCTGCACGGTAGGCCCGCGCCATCGCGTTCCTGAGATGCCATTGCCCGTGCAATTCGACCAGGCGCCGGCCGAAGCGACCACACAACCCGTCGGCGCGAAACTCTGGGCCGGATT
>JBATEA010000509.1:0-1655 GCA_049663745.1 Steroidobacteraceae bacterium
CCCCTCGGCTTCAAAGAACAAATGGCCTTCAGCGCGTCGATCGGCTCGGTTTATGCCGACTTGCCGTCGAAGTACGATCCGCAATTGAGCGCTTTGTTCAGCTGGAAGAATGACGCCAGTAACTTCGGCGTGCTGCTGCAGGCGTTCTCCGAGGAGCGGCATCTGCGCCGCGACGGCGTTGAATTGCTGGGATACGAAACGATCGCAGCCGGTAGCAATATCGCGACGGCCCATCCTGATCTGGCGGGCGTCAAGTATCCGGCATTGATTGGCGCCGCGTTGTTCGAGCAGAAGCGCGAACGCACCGGCGGCCTGGTCGATGTCCAGTTCCGGCCGACCGATGACCTGAGCTTCGACGCGCAGTTCTTCTCGTCAAAGCTCGATGCGGCGAATTACAACCGCAACTACCTGATGTGGAATACGCATTTCATCGCCAGTGGCGCGGGCCAGTCGCCCGACCCGGGCTATGTGGTCACCAACGGGACGCTCACCCAGGCAGTTTTCGCGCCGGTTCCCGGCACCTTCTACGGTGTTTATGACCAGATCTCGCGCCCGGACGAGAGCGCCAGCTCGAACTTCGGCAGCCTTGAAGGCATCTATCGGATCAACGATTCCTGGAGCCTGTCAGGCCAGATCGGCACGTCGACCGGCCATGGCAAGACGCGGACGCAGGACGTCTCCGAGACGCTGCCCGGCGCAAGCAATGGCGCGAGCTATTCACTCCATGGGATGAGCACCGCACCGGACTTCGCCTTCGGCGCGACCGACAACTCGACGCCGTTCCCGGGCGGCACGCCGGTCGACTTCGGCTGGATATTTGGCGCGCAGTTCGTGGACGTCAAGGACAAGGAAGACTGGGCCAAGGTCGATGCCCAGTTCGACATCGACCAGGGCGCCTGGACTACGCTGAGATTCGGCGCGCGTGCCAACAAGCACTCGCGCGACTCCTTGAATGCGATCGCACAGGGACCGACATTCAGCGGCGGCACGACCGGCGGCGGCGGCGTCGATACCGCGAACTATCCGGCAACCTTCACGCACTATCCGTCGGACTTCAACACCTTCGGGGGATCGTTCCCGACCGACGTCTGGTACTGGACGCCCGAGCAGCTTGCGGCCTACAACGGTCCCGGCGATGTGCAGCGGGATCCGCTGGCTCGTGCCTACTACCAGTTCTGGTTCCAGGTCGAGGAGAAAAATACGGCGGGATACGTGCAGGCGGATTTCAAGGGTTCCAACTGGAGCGCCAACATCGGCCTGCGTTACGTTGAGACCAAGGAAGACATCGTCACGTATACCCAGAACGATGGAACGGATCCGAATGCGATCACGACCTCCCTGTTCGGTCCATTCGTCGGCATTCCCGTCAATCACAGGTACACCGATGTTCTGCCGAGCGCGAACTTGAAATGGGAATTGTCCGATGACCTGGTCGCGCGTTTCGCGGTTTCAAAGACCATGACGCGCGCGGACTATTCGGCTCTCGCCGGATTCACGGACTTGACGCCGCCGGCGAATCCGGGCGGAACCGGCAACGGCTCGGGCGGCAATCCGGACCTGAAGCCCATCCGCTCAACGAATTTTGACGCCGGGCTCGAATGGTATTTCGCCAGGAACTCGCTGCTGGCGGCGGGCCTGTTCTACATGGACCTCGA
>JBATEA010000510.1:0-4482 GCA_049663745.1 Steroidobacteraceae bacterium
CGAGCTGCGGAGCGATCGGAGCGATCACGCGTGATGCTGCCGCCTGGATGCGGGCAAGACGCGGGCCCTGGGAGCTGATCTCGAATCCTGCGAATGCAATGCCTGCCAGCGAGAGCGGCAGCAGGTAATAGATCACGCGATAGCCCAAGAGCGCGCCGAGCACGTGATCGGGCGGCGCATCGGGCAGCGCGACCAGGATGACGGACTCGAAGACGCCGATGCCGCCCGGCAGGTAACTCGCGATGCCGGCCGCGACCGCCAGCGAGTAGATCCCCAGGAACGACAGGAAATCCACGTGCGCTTCGACGGGCAGCAGACTCCAGAGCACGGCCGCCGACACGGATATCTCGATTGCGCCGGTCGCGACCTGCGCAAACGTCAACGCGGGTCCAGGCGGGCGCAATACCCAGCCGCGGAACTCGAAACCGGCGGCATTGAAACTGCCCCACAGGGCATAGGTTGCGATCAACGCGAGCAGCGCAATGCCGACGATGGCGGGCCATGGCTGCGACATGTGCAGTTCAGCGACTGCGGCCTGGGGCGCCGCAATGAGCGAAGCACCGATCAGGATCGTCAGCCCGACGGCTGTGGTCGCGCTGCAGAATCCCTGCAGTGTCGCCACGTCAAGACCGGTGAGGCCGGATCGCGAATACAGCCGGTAGCGCACCGCCCCACCCGTCAGTGCGGCCGCACCGAGACTGTGTCCGATCGCATAAGCGATCACCGAGTTGAACAGGATGGTCCGGTACGGCAGCGGCCTGCGTGCGTAACGCAGGCCGAGCACGTCATAGACGCTCAGCAGCAGATAGCCGGCAAGCGTGGCTGCCGCCGCTGTCAGGACGCTGTGCGCGGGAATCTGGCGCAGGTACGCCAGGACGTCGCGCAGGTGAAACCCGGCGAGCTCGCGATTGATGACCACGAGTACCAGCGCGAAGATCGCGAGCGCCAGGAGCGGCGGGAACCACCGGCGCAGGCCGGTTTTCATCCGCGCACCGGGTTCGTCAGCGATGCATCGGCAATTGCAGAGTCGCGCACAACCCGCCTTCGGGGCGATTTGACAGGATCACGTCGCCGCCATGATTGCGGGCCACGGTGCGCGCGATCGCCAATCCAAGACCGCTGCCGCCCGTACCGCGATTCCGCGAGGCATCGAGGCGCGCGAACGGCTCGAACACCCGCTCCAGGTCCTCGCGCGCCATGCCTGGTCCGTCGTCTTCGACGGTGATCTTGATGCGTTCGGAGTCCGCCGACAGCGTAACCATTGCATGGCTGCCGTAGCGCAGGGCATTGCCGACCAGATTGCCGATGCAGCGGCGAACCGCCAGCGGCTGGCATTCGAGTGCGAGACGGCTGGACACGCCCGGAGCGATCCTGACTTCGACGCCCGGCAGGCCCTCGCAGACACTTTCCAGCAGCGAAACGAGATCGACCTGCAGGCAGGCCTCGGGATTCACTTCTTCACTCGCAAATGCCAATGTCGAGGCGATCATCGCTTCCATCTCCGCGACGTCCTGCTGCATCTTGCGCCGGGTCTCCTCATTATCGGTCAGTTCCGCGCGCAGCCGAAGTCGCGTCAGTGGCGTACGCAGGTCATGCGAGATGGCAGCGACCAGCTGGAGCCGGTCCGCGACGAATCGGCGTAGCCGCTCCTGCATCGTGTTGAACGCGCGCGCCGCCTGCCGCATTTCCCGCGACCCGCTTTCCGGCAATGGCGCCGCGTTGACGTTTCGGCCGAGCTTGTCGGCGGCCTGGACCAGCACGATCAGGGGGCGCGTCAGGCGCCGCACTGCCCACAGCGACAGCGCAAGGATCAAGAGGCCCGATGCCACGATGGTCACGATGGTCGCGATGCCCGGTACCCCGGACGGATCCGCCATCGGCACCTCGAAGTTGAGCCAGCTGCCGTCTTTGAGCGCAATGCTGGCATCCAGCACGCGCGCACGTCGATTCCTGGATACCGCGCCGCCCAGGACACGTCCCGCATCGCTGCTCAGGTTCGCTGACCGGCGCACCGCATCCAGCCGGTCGGAAAACGAGCCACTCGTGGCGGCCAGCAACGCCACGCGATGGCGGCGTTCGGGTGTCTGCCAGAGCGCGGCCGCGACAATTTCATCGAACAGCGATTCGTTCCAGTCCGCATGGTCGCTCGAAGCGACCGCTGGTGCCGGATTCCAGGACACGGCCAGCGTGTCGCCCGCGACCTGGCTCAGAAGCCCGTCTCGCTGTTCGGGCGGGACAGAATCGATCAGGCGCACGATGCCGGCAATGCGCTCCGCCACATGAAAGTGCTCGACGACCTCCAGCGTGTCCGAGCGCATGCTGTTGATGATGCTGATGGTGGCCAGCTGCGACACGGCGAGCGCGGCGATCAGGACGACGATCGTCCATCCCGTCAGGCTGTCCGGGCGCCAGCGCGTCACTGCCGCGTCACGTCGGCGGTAAAGACATAGCCGCCGCCTCGCACCGTGACGATCAGCTCAGGAAGCTGGGGATTGGCTTCGATCTTGTGCCGCAGGCGGCTGACCTGCACGTCGATGCTGCGATCGAATGGAATGGCCGCGCGGCCGCGGGCGAGATCCAGCAGCTGCTCGCGCGTCAGCACCCGCCCGGGGCGCTCCACGAACGCCTGCAGCAGGTCGAACTCGCCGCCGGACAGCGAGACGACCGTGCCGTCCGGTGAAGTCAGGCGATGGCGGACCGGATCCAGGCGCCAACCGGCAAACTGAAGCACCTGCGTGCCCGTGGAAACGGCGGCACCGGCCGTGTCGCGGCGCCGCAGCACGGCCCGGATGCGCGCCAGCAGCTCACGCGGTTCGAATGGCTTGGTGAGGTAGTCGTCAGCGCCGATTTCGAGGCCGACGATGCGGTCGGTCGTCTCTCCCATGGCCGTCAGCATGATCACGGGGACTGCAGAGTTGGCCCGCAGGTCGCGGCAGATCGCCAGGCCATCCTTTCCCGGCAGCATCAGGTCGAGCACCACGAGGTCGATGCGCGAATCGCGCAGGATTTTCTCCATTTCGCGCCAGTCGCGCGCCAGCGATACGCGCAGCCCGTTGCGGTCGAGAAAGCGCGACAGCAATTCGCGGATTTCCCGGTCATCATCGACGATCAGGACGTGCGTACTGTGATCCGGGGCTGCCATGACGGTCACACTAATCGATGTCGCGGGGCCTCGACTTCCCGCGGAACGGGGCAATTTTGTAACGCTCCGTAACAGAACGGCCCGTGGCAACGGACGGCAACAAAACAGCCCTTTTCCGAAACATTCTGCTTACCGGCGGGTGTTTTGATAGGCCCGCCGATGGCGACCGGCCCCCTGACAACGAGGTTGCATCGTCACCGGCGGTCCTACCAACCCAGACTCGACAGGAGAACACCATGAAAGTTCGTCATTTGGTCGCTGCGGCAGCCACGGCCCTGCTGCTGTCGCCCGCGGTATTTGCCGCCTCGACCCCTCCAGCCACCTGCAGCACTTTGCAGGCCCAGTTCGACAAGCAGGCCCTGAAGACGGCCTCTGCCAATGCCAACAAGGCCAGGGACCTGCGCGCCGCGGGCGCCAGGTTGTGCTCGGAAGGCAAGAGCACGGAAGGCGTCAGGAAGCTCAACGAGGCCATCAAGATGCTGGGCGCCAGCCCCAGGAGTTGATCGCTGTTGGCGCTGGTCAGACTGGTTCGATTGCTCTCCCTGGTCGGGCAGGCTGATCAGCGCCACAGTTTGCGCTTGCTGCCACGCAGCAGTTTCGCCGCGAGCCGCTCCTGACGACGCACGAGTTCCTTCGGTCGCAGGCTCGCATAAGCAGACGGTTTCAGTTTCTCCTTCAGCAGCACCGCGGCGCGCGCCAGCGCCTGGCGTGAACGAACATCTTGTAGCGTTCCGCCCTTCGGCACGATCGCGAATGCGACCTGGCAACCCATCGCCTGCGAGAGACGATCGAGGCTCGCCAATGTGATTCGCCGTCGCGCCTCGGCCCGCTCCATCTGCTGCACGGTCGCGCGCGCGAGCCCAGCCCGCGCCGCGAGTTGCGACTGCGAAATGCCGAGCGAATCGCGGATCTCGCGCAGCCATCCAGCGCGCGGAATGAGATCCGGATTCATGCGCGGAAACGCGCGCGCAGCCTTCGCGAGTTCCGCGCGCTTCATGCGCGGGCCGCGCCGCGGCGGTGCTGATCTTGGCGGTTTTTTCGTGGCCAATTGGAGCAGTTTTTCGGATGCGTATAAGCATCGTATATCAGTCCAAGCGACTGAATGCAATAGACTCGGAAGATTCAAGAGCAAGCGACCGTCGGTGACGGCTCGAAGTCGCCCCGATCTGCGCCGAGTCCCACCGCCATTTCAGTGCTGATCGCCGCGCGATCAATCAGGACGCGGGCCACGGCGACGCGCGTCACTCCATGGATTTACGAAATCCGTCACCGCGATACCTGTGTCCCTGAACACACCATCGCGGAGAATTTCACCAGCGTGACGCGGATTGTGCATGAGC
>JBATEA010000511.1:0-7047 GCA_049663745.1 Steroidobacteraceae bacterium
TTCCTCCCCCACAGCGCACGCGCAATAACTGCGAACCTGCGACCCGGCACCCATAATCACTCGACGTTCTGGATCTGCTCGCGCATCTGCTCGATCAGCACCTTCAGTTCGACCGCCGAGCGCGTCGTCTCCACGTCCTGGGATTTTGACGACAGGGTATTCGCCTCGCGGTTGAATTCCTGCATCAGGAAATCGAGCTTCCTCCCGACCGCTTCGTCGGCGGCTAGCGAGCTGGTCATTTCCGCGACGTGACTCTGCAGGCGGTCGAGCTCCTCGGCCACGTCCATCTTCTGCAGCAGCATCGCGATTTCCTGCTCGAGCCGCTCCGGATTGCCCTCGCCGGTCAGCGTCGCCAGCCGTTCCTGCAGGCGCGCCCGGATGCGCGCATGCACTTCGGGCAGCCTGGCGGCAACCTGTTTTGCAATCCGCTGCACGGCCCGGGCGCGGGTCATGAGCATCTCTGCGATACGCTCACCTTCGTTCGAACGCGAGGCCTGAAAAGCCATCAAGGCTTCGGCCAACAGACCCTGCGCCGCGGCGGCGAGTGGCCCGGTATCGCGTTCCGGCTCGCGGACGACGCCGGGCCAGCGCAGCAGGTCTACGGCGTCGATATGAGCGGCGGCACCGAGCCTGCGCTGTACGTACAGCGCGCTCTCGACCAGTCGGTCGAGCAATGTCTCATCGAGCTTGATTTCACGGGCGCCCGCGGTGACGGGACGCAGGTAGAGCGTGGCATCCACCTTGCCGCGGCGTACGGATGAGGCGATCGCCTGGCGGAATTCCGCCTCGGCGCTCCTCAGTTCCTCCGGCAGGCGCAGCCCCACCTCGAGATAACGGTGATTGACGCCCCGCAACTCCCATGCCAGCACGCCAACCGCCGTCGTCCGCTCGGCGCGGGCGAAGCCAGTCATGCTCTTTAACATTTGTCCTGCATCCCAGGGGCCAGCCGCGAGCCGGTGTTGTAAGCTGCGCGGCAGTCTAACAGACGGGCCGGAACCGCAGATTTCAGGGGGATGCGTGCACTTCGAATTCGCGGACGTCAGCCTGATGGGCGATCGCGAGGACAACCAGGATCGCGCCGCAATTGCGTTGGGCGATGGTTCCGCACTGCTCATCGTCATGGACGGCATGGGCGGCCACGCCCACGGCGCGCGCGCCGCGGAGACCGGCTGCCGGGTCATGCTGGACATGTTCAATAACCTGCCGAAACCCCTGTTCGACCCGCTCGGTTTCCTGCACCTGGCCCTGGGCCGCGCTCATTCCGCCATCGTCTCGATCGGCATCAAGCTGCCGCTGGACCTGCGCCCGCGCGCCACCTGCGCCGTGTGCCTGGTGCAGCGCGGCGAGGCCTGGTGGGCGCATGTCGGCGACAGCCGCGTCTATCACCTGCGCGGCGGCACGGTGATCTCGCGCACGCGCGACCACAGCCACGTCGAGCAGCTGCTGCGCGAGGGCTCGATCCGCGAGGAGGAAATACCGGACCACCCGATGCGCAACTACGTAGAGTGCTGCCTGGGCGGTGAACCGGCGCTGCCCGAAATGTCCATATCGAAACGCCAGCCGCTTGCCGACGGCGATGTACTCCTGGTCTGCACCGACGGCATCTGGGCGAATCTCAAGGACAGCGAGATCGCCGGATTCTGGCGGCCCGGCAACGGCAGCTGCAGCCACTCGATCATGGCGCTGGCGGAACGCGCCGTGATCGCATCGGCGCCGCACAGCGACAATGTCTCGGCCGCCGGCCTCTGCTGGCGCAACTGACGGGAATCCGGAGAACCTGATGCGCGCGAGCGGGCGGGCGGCTGATCAACTGCGGCCGGTGCGGTTCACGCGCCGCTATACCGCGCACGCGGAGGGCTCGGTGCTCGCAGAATTCGGCGCGACGCGCGTGCTCTGCACGGCGAGCGTCGAGAATGGCGTGCCGCATTTCCTGCGCAACAGCGGCCGCGGCTGGCTGACCGCGGAATACGGCATGCTGCCGCGCGCGACCCACACGCGGACCGCGCGCGAAGCAGCGCGCGGCAGACAGGGCGGACGCACGCAGGAGATCCAGCGCCTGATCGGCCGTTCGCTGCGCGCCTGCATCGATCTCGGCGCGATCGGCGAGCGCACGATCACCATCGATTGCGACGTGCTGCAGGCGGACGGCGGCACGCGCACCGCCGCGATCACGGGCGGCTACGTTGCGCTCGCGGATGCGGTGGACGTGCTGATGAGTCGCGGGCAGCTCGAGCGGAATCCGTTGCACGGCCAGATCGCGGCCGTATCGGTCGGTATCGTCGGCGGGGTGGCGGTGCTCGACCTCGATTACGGCGAGGACGCCGAGGCCGAGACCGACATGAATGTCGTGATGAATTCCGGCGGCGCCTTCATCGAAGTGCAGGGCACCGCCGAGGGCCACGCGTTCCGGCGCGAGGAACTCGATGCGCTGCTGGATCTCGCGGCTGGCGGCATCGGCCGCTTGTGCGCCCTGCAGAACGAGGCGCGGACGGGCTGAAGCGGCCGCGATGAGACGCGTGGTGCTCGCGACCGGGAATGCCGGCAAGCTCGCCGAGATGCGCGCGATCCTCGCAGCGCACCAGCTCGAGGTCATCGCCCAGGGCGAACTCGGCATCGAACCGCCCGTCGAGGACGGCGCGAGTTTCGTCGCGAACGCGCTGATCAAGGCGCGGCATGCCGCGGCGCACTCCGGGCTCCCGGCCATCGCGGATGATTCCGGTCTCGAGGTCGACGCGCTCTCCGGTCGCCCCGGCATTCATTCGGCGCGTTATTCGGGGCCCGCTGCGAGCGAGGCCGGCAACAATGCGCTGCTGCTCGCGGAACTGGCGCGAGTTCCCGACGAGAGACGTGGCGCGCGCTATCGCTGTGCGATGGTCTTCGTCCGCAGCGCCGCTGATCCCCTTCCGCTCATCGCAGAAGCCGCGTGGGAGGGCCGCATCGGCCACGAACCGCGCGGCAGCGGCGGTTTCGGATTCGATCCGCTGTTCATCGTCGCCGGCGACAGCCGCACCGTGGCCGAATTCTCCGCTGACGAGAAAAATCGCGCGAGCCACCGCGGCCAGGCGCTCGCGATGCTCGCCGGACGCATGCGCGAGGCCGGCTGGTAAGCGCGGGACCCGCTACTCGACGACCTTGATCCAGGATCCCGGCGCCGGTTCACCCTTGGGATAGAGGTCGTTGAACAGCCGCAGCTGCTGGACCGGGTATTTCTGGATCGCGGAATTCTTCGCGAGCTCTTCGATCGTATCGCCGTCGACCGCCTTGACGATGCGAAGGCGATACGGCTCGGCCAGCGGGAATTCGCCGGTGCGCATGCGGCGGAATGTCTGCGCCGCAGACAGGAAGAATGGATCGCCGGAGGGCGTCACGGTGCCCGAGCGGCTCGCACCCTTGAAGATCCACATCAGGTTGTCGTAGTAGATGATGATGTAGCGAACGTTGGTGGACTGGCCGTAGGGCGAAGGATCCCCGCGCACGACGGCGGTCCAGGCATGGAGGCCGTTGATCTCCAGGCTCTCGGGACGCTCGAGCCGCCGGTTGGCGAGCCCGCGCATCGCGAAATCCCGCGGGTCCGTGACATCGGACGGCGGGGGCTGGGCCCTCAGCTCCATGACATGTTCCTTGTTCGGGCCGATGGCCAGGATCTGCTCCGGCTCATTCACGACCTGCCAGCCTTTCGGGAACGCCATCGTCAGCTGGTAGTCCGCGTGATAGAGGCGGTTGTCGCGCACCATGCCCTGGCGCCGGCTGGATCCGACCGGCAGTCCGCTGATCTCCTTCAGGAATCCTTCCGCATTGGAGGTGTCGCCGGCCGGCTTCGTCTCGACGCTGACGGCCGTCGCCACCGCCTGCTGAAGGCGGGTGTCGTTGTCCGGATGGCTGGCAAAGGTGCCGTGATAGATGTGTGGCTCGCGCTTCTCGATGCGCGCGCGCTCGCGCTCGAAAGTTTCCTGGTCCTTCAGCGACGAGAGCACCCCGATCATCGCGCTGGGGTCGTAGCCCGCCTTGGCGAGGTATTCAGCGCCGAGCCGGTCGGCTTCGAGTTCCGCCTCCCGGCCATAACCGCTGATGATCGCGGCGCCCGCCACGTTGGTCAGGTCGGCGAGCGCCGGGATGCCGGTGAAGATCGCGGTCGCGGCGCTCGCGAGCCCGGCCAGCGTCGACTTCTTCTTCTGGGCCTGCAGGTGCTTCGCGGCGATATGCCCGGCTTCGTGACCCAGCACGGCCGCGAGCTGCGCCTCATTCTGCATGTAGGGCAGGATGCCGCGCGAAATGTAGACATAACCGCCCTCGGTCGCGAAGGCGTTGACGTCGTCGGTGTCGACAATCGTGAAATGCCAGTCGAGATCCGGCCGCGCGCTGACTTTGGCGACCTTCTCGCCGATGCGTTGCACGTATTCCTGCAACTCGAGGTCGTCATGCACGCCCATCGCCTGCGTGATCTGGATGTGCATGGCCTGAGCGGCGCGCACTTCGCGTGACGGCTTCTTCGGCTTTTCGGGCTTGGTCTCCTCGGTCGGCGTCGCCGAAGCTTTTTCTTCCTCCGCCGCGGACGCGGCCGTGCTGGCGGCGCTCGCAACCAGGAGCGCGGCGGCGCAGAAAGTCAGCAGCTTGCCTGGCAGCTTGGGCATGTCGTCCTCCGGGTCCAGCTTAGACGCGCCGGGGGAGGGAAAGTTGACCGGCTTGGCCGGCGGCTTACTTCAGGCCGTACTTCTTGCGGAAGCGGTCGACGCGGCCACCGGAGTCGAGCATCTTCTGCTTGCCGGTGTAGAACGGATGGCAGTTCGAGCAAACCTCGATGTCGAGGTTCGTGCCGAGCGTGGAACGCGTCTGGAACGTGTTCCCGCACGTGCAGGTGACGGTGATTTCCGTGTATTTCGGATGAATGTCCGTCTTCATGACTGCGATCCTGCTGAGGTCCTGCGAAAAGGGCGCGCAGTCTATCAGGACTGGCCGCAGGCCTGAAGACCCCGGAAGGGCCGCCAATCCGGCCTCCTAAGTCCGCGAATCTGCGGGGGTTTTCGCTTTATCCACAATTTGTGTGGATAACTCTGTGGATGAGTGGACTCGGTAAGATCAGCGAATCGCGGGAATGCGCTTATATGACGAATTGCCTAATTTTTGACCAGGCACTTTTCCCAAATAAGAACAATGGCTTATATAGGTCCAGTTAAGGCACATCAGTAACAATGTGTCCAAAGTCCCTCTGCGGCCCGAGCCGTTTAGGCGCTGTGTACAACTCCTCGCTGCGGGCAACCCCATCATCGGACGGAAGAAAAGCCGCATCGACATCATTCAGGAAGCGGAATCCTGGCTCGGTAGCCTTCCACCGGCTGCCGTTTTCGGCCATCAGCCCCCGTGACGCAAGATCCGCGAGCGTGGGTTCGACCGACAGGCGGGAAAGCCCGGTCGCGCGCTCGAAATCGGCGAGCGTGAAGCCTTCGCAGAGGCGCAAGACGTTCAACATGAACTCGAACGGCAGTTCCAGCGCGGATACCGTGCGGCGTGTGCCAGCGTTGCCCGTGCATTCAGCACTGCGGCGCAAGTACTCGCGCGGCATGCGGATCTTTTCGGTGCGGACAATCTGCTCGCCGACCGTGACCTTGCCGTGCGCGCCCGCGCCGATCCCGAGGTAATCGCCAAAGCGCCAGTAGTTGAGGTTGTGGCGGCATTGCCGGCCGGGACGGGCGTAAGCCGACACTTCGTACTGGGCGTAACCGGCCGTGGCGAGCATCTGCTGGCAGGCCTGCTGCATCTCGAAGGCCTGGTCGTCGTCGGGAAGCGGGGGCGGGCGGTGATAGAAAGCCGTGCCCGGTTCCAGTGTCAGCTGGTAGTGGGACAGGTGCGCCGGCCCGAGCGCGATTCCGGCGGCGAGGTCGGATAGCGCCCCGGCGGTCGTCTGGCCGGGCAGCGCGTACATGAGATCCAGGTTGAAATTCGTGATCGACGCGGCGCGAAGTTCGGAAACGGCGATGCCGATTTCCTCCGGGCCGTGGATGCGGCCGAGGACCGCAAGCCGCGCCGCATCGAAGGACTGCGCACCCAGCGACACGCGATTGACGCCGGCCGCGGCGTAGCCTTCGAAACGCCCGTGCTCGACCGTGCCTGGATTGGCTTCCATCGTGATCTCGACGTCCGCGGCAACCGGCAACCGGGCCGAGAGGCCCTTGAGCAGAGTCGCGATCGCCTCCGTGCTGAACAGGGAGGGCGTTCCGCCACCCAGGAACACGCTGGTCACGGTCCGCCCTGCCGCGAGATCCAGATCGGCATCGAGATCGGCCAGCAATGCAATGACATAGGTCATTTCGGGAATGCGCTCGGGCGCCGCATGTGAATTAAAATCACAGTACGGGCACTTGCGGACGCACCACGGCAGGTGGACATAAACGGCGAGCGTCGTGCTCATCCGCACATTCTAGTGGACGGGACCGGCGTATCATGACTTTGCTGGAGGTGACGTGAAATGAGCGGAGTCGGATGAGCAAGGGCAAGTACCAGCTGAAGAATCTGGCAACCGGCAAGACCAGCGAACTCGAGGCGCTGTCGGGCACGGTCGGCCCCGAGGTCATCAGCATCGCGACCCTGTTCCGCGATCACGGCGCATTTACCTTCGACCCGGGCTTCCTCGCGACGGCCTCGACCGAGAGCAAGATCACTTTCATCGACGGCGATGCAGGCACGCTGCTCTATCGCGGCTACCCGATCGAACAGCTCGCTGAACACAGCAATTTCCTCGAGGTCTCGTACCTGCTGCTGAAGGGCGAGCTTCCGGAGGCCGCCGAGCTCGACTCGTTCATCCATTCGATCACGCGCCACACGATGCTGAACCAGTCGCTATCGCGGCTGTACAGCGGCTTCCACCACAACGCGCACCCGATGGCGATGGTCGCGGCAATCGTCGCGTCACTCGCGGCTTTCTACCACGACACGACGAACATCAACGACGACCGCCATCGCGAGATCTTCTCGCACCGCATCATTGCGAAGCTCCCGACAATCGCGGCTGCCGCCTACAAGCATTCGCTCGGCCAGCCGTTCGTCTATCCG
>JBATEA010000512.1:0-4419 GCA_049663745.1 Steroidobacteraceae bacterium
CCGAGGCGCTCGAGTACGGCATCGTCGGTCTCAACACGGGAATCATCTCGACCGAGGTCGCGCCTTTTGGCGGCGTCAAGGAATCGGGCACGGGCCGCGAAGGCTCGAAGTACGGGATCCTCGAATACACGGAGATCAAGTACGTCTGCGTGGGCGGCGTGCAGTAGCCTCGATTCTGTTTCATTACCCTCGGCAGGCCGTTGTTTTTTAACGTCAATTTTTCGCTTTTTGCTGTGCAGTAAATTGAACTTGACCCCTATGGGGGGGTCTGTATGCTGCGCGCGGGACTGACGGAACCCCCTTGCCGCCGGTCCAGACGCTGCTTCTTCCCCGGGTGGCGTCGAATTTGTGTAACCCCTTAATCCATATAGGAAACTTGATCATGAAGATCCTGAAAGCAATGACTGCCGGCATGGTGCTAGCGGCGCTGCCGCTGGCTTCTCACGCGGAGGACATGAGCTATTCGAATATCGACCTCGCTTATGTCTCGACCGATGTCGACGGCTTCGGTCCGAGCTTCGACGGCTTCGGCGTGCGCGGCTCGATCGGCTTCGCCGAGAATTACTTCGCATTCGCGGAGTATTCGAGCGTCAGCGCCTCCGGTTTTGACGTGGACCAGACTGCGGTGGGCCTCGGCGGCCACTACGGCCTGACTGACAACCTGGACCTCGTCGGCCGTGCCGGCTGGTACAAGGCCGAAGTCGGCAGCGGTGGAGCGAGCCTCGACGATGACGGCTACCTGGTCTCGGCCGGACTGCGCGGCCGGGCGGGCGACAAGGTCGAGCTCGAAGGCAGCGTGATCTACACCGACGTCGGTGGATCCGGCGGCGACCAGACCACTATTGCGGTCGGCGGCCGTTACTACTTCACCCCGACCTTCGCGCTGGGCGCCGAGTACCAGGACAACGATGACTGGTCGTCCTACCTGGTCGGTGTGCGTTTCAGCTTCTAAGTCGTTTTGACTCCATGTAGCGGCCGGGAACTCTGTTCCCGGCCGCTTTTTTTCGCCTGTTGACCGTGCTTCGCGGGCGGCCGGGGCATGCGCTATTGTCCGGCCATGACCGGCAACACAGGCGTGCTCGTCGCCAATCTCGGCACGCCCGATGCGCCGACGACCGAGGCCGTGCGCAGCTTCCTCGCCGAGTTCCTGTCTGACCGGCGGGTCGTGGACCTGCCGCGCGCCCTGTGGCTGCCGTTGCTCCATGGAATCGTCCTCCGCATCCGCCCGCGGAAGAGCGCCCGCGCCTATCGCGAGATCTGGACCGAGTCGGGTTCGCCGCTCCTCGTCAACACGCTGGCGCTCGCGCGCGCACTGGAAGGAAAGCTGGCGTCGCTCCCGCCCGCGCCGATGCCGGTGGCAGTCGGAATGACCTACGGCAGTCCCTCGATCGCCATCGCGCTCGAGGACTTGCGCGCGCGCGGCACGCAGCGGCTCGTCGTGCTGCCGCTCTATCCACAGTACTCGGCGACGACGACCGCATCGGTGCTCGATCGCGTCGAGACCGCGCTTCGTCGCCTGGACTGGCGGCCCGTGGTCCTGTTCGTGGACGATTACTACGACGACGAGGCTTACATCGCGGCGCTCGCGGAATCCCTCGCCGGCCGCATTGCCGATTTCGGCGCCGGCGCTCACCTGCTCTTTTCTTTTCACGGACTGCCAAGGCGTTACGTCGATTCGGGAGATCCTTACGACGAGCAGTGCCGGACGACCGCGCGTCTCGTTGCCGCGCGCCTTGCGCTGCCAATGGATGCCTGGTCGATCGCCTATCAGTCACGGGTCGGCGCCGCGCGCTGGCTCGAGCCCTACACCGAGGATCGCCTGCGCGCGCTCGCGGCCACAGGCAGCCGCCGCGTCGTGGTCTGCTGCCCGGGATTCGCCGTGGACTGCCTGGAAACGCTCGAGGAAATCGCGATCCGCGGCCAGGCCGCCTTTCTCACGGCCGGAGGCGAAACTTTCGATTACGTCCCGGCACTCAACGACAGCCACGGCCACGTCGAATGCCTCGCGCGGATCGCGGCCGATACGGCATCACGCGCGCCACCGCGAGTCGCATCATGATCGGGCGCTTCCTCGAAGTCAGCGTGCATGCGCCCGATGCACTGGCATCGCTCGAGTTCTACGAGGCGCTCGGCTTCTCGCAGGCCGCAACCGGCGAAGCCTGGCCCTATCCCTATGCGGTCGTCACCGACGGACGGCTGGGCATCGGCCTGCACCAGCACGAACTTCCGCAATCGCCGTTGCTGTCCTTCGTGTTGCCGGACCTGCACCGGCACCTCGATGCGCTGGAGCGTCTCGGCATCGACATCTTGAATCGCAGGCTCGGCAGCGACGTGTTCAATGAAGCGACGATCGCGACCCCGGGCGGCCAGCTGCTGCGGCTGCTGGAAGCGCGCACGTTTTCCCCTTCGCAGCGCAGGCCTGGCGAGACTTCGCGCCTCGGCTGGTTCGAAGGGTTCGTGCTGCCGGTCGCGGACCCTGGAGCGACCGGGCAATTCTGGGAAAGGATCGGTTTCGTGCCGACCGGTGAAAACCCGCAACCGCTGCCGCACGCCGGGCTGATCAGCGATTCGATCAATATCGCACTTGTGGCCGAAGGCCTGCTCAAGCGCCCTGCACTGCTGTTCACGGATGCCGACATGTCCGCGCGCATCCGCGCTCTCGCGGACAAGGGAATCGAAATGGCGCGCCCTCCAGGCGGGCTCGACCCAGCACTTCACGCGCTGCTGGTCGCGCCGGAAGGCACGCAGCTCCTGCTGACGACAGCCGAATGAAACGCCTCATCCCGGCACTGCTCGCCCTCTCCGCACCCGCGGCGTTCGCCTGGCCGTCTTGCGACCAGGCGGGCCTTGCGCCGCCAGTCGCGATTCAACGAGAAGCGCCGCCCTATCCCGCGGCTGTGCGAGAAATCGGCATCGAGGGCTCGGTCGAAGTCGCGTTGACAATTCTGCGCGACGGCAGCGTCGGCTGGATCAGCGTCGTGCATGCCGATCCACCCGGTTATTTCGAGCAGGCGGCGGCGGCCGGCGTGCGCGGCTGGCGCTTCGAGCCGGCGCGCCAGCATGGCGTTCCCGTCGAATGCCGCATGCTGACGCGCCTGCGATTCACGCTCGTGGACACGGTGGATGCCGCTGGCCGTCCGGTCGCCAGCAAGGACCGGCCGGACCCCGTTTATCCGGCACGGATGATGGTGGACCGCATCGAAGGCTATGCGGAACTCGAGTTCGAGCTTGCGGCGGATGGCAGCGTCCGGGAGCCGCGCGTCATCATGGCGATGCCGCGCGGCGAATTCGAGCTGGCGGCGCTCGCCGCGATCCGCTCCTGGCGTTTTCCGGCCGGGTCCGAGGCACAGCGCATGACGCGCCGCTTCGAATTCCGGCTTCCGGACTCAACACTTGGCGACGTGCCGCCGATCACGCTCGCGAGCGCGCCATTCCCGAAGCTGGCCTGCGAGCAGCGCCAGACGGGTCGGGTCAGCCTCGAGGTCGAGACCGACGCGACCGGCCGGATCCGCAAGGCACGCATCCTGTCCGCGGAACCCAAGGATCTGTTCGATCGTTCGGCGCTCGCAATCGCAAGGGGGTCGCGCATGACGCCCGCTTACCGCGAGGGCCAGCCGATCCCCGCGATCGCGCTGCTGACGCTGTTCTTCGACCCAGGCCAGGCGAGTTGCCCGGGCTCGCTGAAACCGGATCCCAAGCGGCCGCCGCCGGGCCCGCCGCCGCCGGCGGTATCCGGACACGATGAAAGGCCTGCCGGCCGCGGCGACCTGTTTGCCAGCCTGTCCGCGGCTGGCGGCCAGCAGGTAACATTGGGCAATCGCCGCCACCCGGCGGCCCTCCAGTAGCACGGGAGCTCCCGATGATGCGCATCCTGATTGCGGTATTGGCCGCGACGGTGTCCCTGTCTGCCACGGCGGACGAGGGAATGTGGACCTTCGACAACCCGCCGCGCGCCACCATCGCCGACAAGTACGGCGTCACTTTGGACGACGCCTGGCTCGACCGGGTGCGCCTCGCGACCGTACGGCTCGAGGGCGGCTGCACCGGCTCGTTCATATCGGGCGAGGGCCTGGTCCTGACCAACCATCACTGCGGAATGGAGTGTCTCGCGCAGAATTCCTCGTCCGAGACCGATCTCGTGAGCAATGGATTTCTTGCGGGCACGCGCGAAAAAGAACTGCGTTGCCAGGACGAGGCGATTTCCGTGCTGGTCGGCACCGAGGATGTCACGGCGAAAGTCGCCGCGGCGACCGCGGGAATTTCATCGGATGCGCTCGTCGAGGCACGGCGGGCGGCATTGACCCGGCTCGAGCAGGCTTGCGAAGAAGCCTCCACGAAGTCGAAGACCGGAGCACTCAAGTGCGAACGAGTGACGCTCTACCAGGGCGGCCAGTACTGGATCTACAAGTACAAGCGCTA
>JBATEA010000513.1:0-2195 GCA_049663745.1 Steroidobacteraceae bacterium
CCCTCGAGCACGACGATCTGGTTCACGGACGCCTTGCCGAATTTCACCGTCACGCGCTGGGCGACGCTTTCGCCCGGGCGCGCGCGAAATACCGTGGTGGTGGAGTCGGATTGCGCGCCGACCGGCCGCCCGACGAAGCGCACGTTGTTCAGCGTCTCGATCGAGATGGTGCCGTCCACCGAGAGATCGGCGCGTGCCTGCGAAGGCAGCGCCTCGTCGAAGTCGATATCGACGTGCACCGCGCCGGCGACCACTGTCGGATCAACGCGCACCACGCGACCGCGCACCAGGCGGTCCCGCATGTCGATCGAAGCCGGCTGGCCCGGCGCCAGGTCGCGGGCATCGAGTTCGGGAATCCGCAATTCTGCGTACAATGTGCCGGGCTTGGCTACGCGTGCGACATTGGCGCCCGGCGCGAGCTGCTGGCCTTCCTGCACCGGCACGCTCTGCACGACGCCCGCGATGCCCGCGCGCACCTGCAGTGAATCCGCCGCCAGCCTGCGTTCCTCCAGGGTCCGCTCCAGCTGCCGCAGCCGCGCCATGCGCGCCTGCAGCTGTGCCGATACTGCGGCGTCGAGAGCTGCGAGCCGTTGCTGCTCGATCTGCACTCGCTCCGCGAGCTGGCCCGCCTGGATCTTGCTGCGGGAATACTGCAACTCGGAAACGGCATTCACGCTGAAGGCGCGCTCCTCGGCGACCGCCTGCAGCCGCGCGGACTCCGCCGTCGCAGTCGCCTCGGCGAGCGACGAGCGCCGGTCCAGGCGCTGGCTTTCGAGTTCCAGGCGCGCCGCCGCATATTCGGCGCGCGCCGCCGCAACCTCGAGCTCCGCCGAATCCGCCGCGCGCTCGACTTCGGGATTCGACAACTGGACGATGATCGCATCGGGTTCGACGGCTTCACCGGCGCGGATCAGCACTCGGTCAACGCGCGCATCGACGCGCGTGGACAACCAGCGTGCTTCGCGCGACTGCAGCACGCCCGGGCCGCGCACCTTTCGCTCCAGCGTGCCCTGCTTCACTTCGTCGAGATAGAGCTGTTCGCGCGCCACGCTCGGCGCACCGGGCTCCAGGCGCGCGATGGCAAACGCCACGCCGGACAGCGCGATGAACCCGCCGACAACCCAGGCGAGTTTCACGCGCTTCGATTGATCCTTCAGGCGCGGGCGATCCATCAGTTCACTCCGAAGACGGTGGTCAAGTGACACAGCTGCCAGGAGGCGAGCGCGAAGGCGACCGCGACGGCCGTGAGCGCGCGCGCCCACTGGACGTCGGCCGGCGCATCGCCACGGCTCATGGCCGCGTACCGCGCCTCAGCCACGCGTGTCGTCGGCTTCGGTTGCCTCGACGTCGGCCAGCTGCACGTCGCGGCTGCCGATCACCTGGACCTCCGGCAGCACGGCGACCGCGAGGTCACCGACCTGGAGGGTCGTCAGTTCGCCGATTTCCACGACGCCGCGCGGCAGCGCGCCGGCATGGCCCTGGTCGAGCGTCAGGCCCGTGAGCCCGACGACCACAATCGCCGCCAGCGCGGAGGCAGTGAATGTCCGGTAGTTGCGATAAAGCGTGTTCATGGTTGTCTCCTCGTCCTTGCCTTGTGCGGCCGTGCCGCGTTTCCTGACTAGGGATATAGCAAGGGCCGTGCCAAGTCCGTGGGAGACGCCGTAACTGGCTGTTTATATTGCGTTTATAGTTTTTCAGCGCCCGGCGAGAACGGGCGCCAGGGGCGAGTACATCCCGCTCCCGGGACACCGAAATCTCCCCCCGTCCCGGTTCCGGGACGAACAAAGGGGACGCAACCCTTTAAAGGGGTGCGTCCCCTTTGTTCTCGGGCTCCTCGGAGCGGCGGATCATCTCGCCGGCGAGGGCGAGATAGGCAAGGGCGCCGCGCGATTCCTTGTCGTGAAAGAGCGCTGGCACGCCGAAGCTCGGCGCCTCGGCAAGGCGTACGTTGCGCGGGATGATCGTGCGAAATACGCGGTCGCCGAAATGCTCGATCAGTTGCGCCGCGACGTCGTTCGACAGGTTGTTCCGCGGGTCGAACATCGTGCGCAGGATGCCCTCGATCTGCAGGCGTGAATTGACCGAGTCGCGGATCTGCTCGATCGTGCCGACGAGGCCCGAGAGCCCCTCGAGCGCGTAGTACTCGCACTGCATCGGTATCAGCACGGAATCCGCCGCGGTCAGCGCATTGACCG
>JBATEA010000514.1:0-6997 GCA_049663745.1 Steroidobacteraceae bacterium
TGCCGAGCCTGTCCTTGAGAGCCGCCAGCAGTTCGAGCGCCGCAGCGGGCGATGCAACGGCAACCATCGCCGTCGCCATGCCCGCCGGTCTCGGAAAGAGCTTGACGGAAGCCGCGGTCACGATGCCGAGCGTGCCCTCGGCGCCGATGAACAGCTGCTTCACGTCGTAGCCGGTATTGTCCTTGCGCAGCGCGCGCAGCTGGTCGAGAACGCGACCATCGGGCAGCACGACCTCGAGGCCCAGCACGAGGTCGCGCATCATGCCGTAACGCAACACGGTCGTTCCGCCGGCATTCGTCGAGATGATGCCGCCGAGCGTGCAGGATCCCTCCGAACCCAGCGACATCGGCAACAGGCGGTTTACGGACGCCGCAGCCTCCTGCAGCGTCTCGAGCACGCAGCCGGCCTCGGCCGTCATCGAGTCATTCAGGCCTTCGAGTGCGCGAACACGGTTCATCCGGCGCAGCGAGACGACGATTTCCCGGTTGGAGTTGCCTGGCGTCGCGCCGCCGCAGTAGCTCGTATTGCCGCCCTGGGGCACGATGCCGATGTCCTGTTCCGCGCAGTAGCGGACCAGCCGGGCAACCTGGTCAGTGGACTCCGGCAACGCGACCAGCGGCGTCCGGCCGCGATAAATGCCGCGGAAGTCGATCTCGAACGGCGCGCGGTCGCTGTCGGCTTCGAGGTGGCCACGCGGGCCGAGCAGGTCCCTGATGGCCTGCAGGCAGGAGGACGGTATGGGCGTCGTGGCGCGGTTCAATGCCGGCGCCGGATGTCAGGCGAGTGGTGCGGCGCGCAGCGCAGCGATACGTTCTTCCAGCGGCGGGTGGCTCATGAAAAGCTTGCGGAGTCCCTGGCCCACGCCGCCCGAAATTCCGAATGCGGCCATGCGGTCCGGCAGCGCACCCGGGTGACTGCGCTGGAGCGACTCGAGTGCGCCGATCATGTTGTTGCGGCCGGCGAGACGCGCGCCCCCGGCGTCGGCGCGGAACTCGCGCTGCCTGGAGAACCACATGACGATCATGGTCGCGAGGAAGGCGAGCACCAGCTCGGCGATCATTGTGGTGATCCAGAATGCGGGCCCATGGCCACGCTCATTCCGGAACACGACCTTGTCCACGATGTCGCCGATCACGCGCGAGGCGACGAAGACGAAGGTGTTCACCACGCCCTGGATCAGTGTCAGCGTCACCATGTCGCCATTCGCGACATGGCTGATCTCGTGACCGAGGACCGCCTCGACTTCCTGTCGGTTCATCCGGTTGACGAGGCCGCTGCTGACCGCGACCAGCGCGCTGTTGCGCCGGGCGCCGGTCGCAAACGCATTGGGCTCCGGGGAATCGAAATACCCGACTTCGGGCATCGCGATGCCGGCCACCTGCGCGTGACGTCGCACGGTCTCGACCAGCCAGGTCTCGGTCTCGTTGCGAGGCTGGCCGATGACCTGCACGCCCATCATCTTCTTGGCCATCCATTTGGAAATGGCGAGCGACAGGAACGAGCCGCCGAAGCCGAGCAGCACACCGAACACGAGCAGGGAGTTGAAATTGATGCCGCGCTCGTTCAGCCAGGGCTCGAAACCGAGCAGGCGCAGCGTGACGCTCGCGACGATCAGGATCGCGAAATTGGTGAGCACGAAGAGCAGTATTCTTTTCATGACTGACCCAGATGGATGCACCCGTCGACCGATTCAAGTGTCGGCTGGCGACTCTGCCCAGTATCCATTATATTTTCGGCGTCCGTTGCCGAAAAACTCCATTCGATTCAGGTAGTTCTCTGCAAAACTCAGGGATCCGCCGCGAAGCCTGGCTGTTGGCCTGGCTATTGCTCGCCGTGGCCGCGGCATGGGGCTGGCCGGCGACCGCAATCGACGAGACGCGCAACCTGAGCGTCGCATGGGAAATGCATGCGCCCGGCGCGTGGCTGGTGCCCCAGTTGAATGGCGACTGGTATGCGCAGGATCCGCCGCTCCTGTTCTGGATCATCGGCGCCGGGTGGGACCTGTTCGGCGTCAATGCAGGGTGGGCGCGACTCGTAGTCGTCGCAATGAGTCTCGCGACGATGGGGATGGTCGCCGTCCTCGCGCGCCGGCTGTGGCCGCAGGCTGAAGGTGTCGGCCGGCAGGCTGCGCTGCTGACCGGCGGCACGCTGCTGTGGGCACTCTGGAGTGCCGCGATCATGTTCGACCTTCTGCTGGCGGCCTGCGTCGCAGGCGGTGCGCTCGCGCTGCACCGCGCGTCGGGCGGCGGGCGGGCGGGCCGGGCAGCTTGGGCCGGATTTGCAACCGTGATCGGACTCGGCCTGCTCAGTAAGGGACCGGTGGTGCTGCTGCACCTGTTGCCGCTCGCGATCGCTGCGCCCTGGTGGAGTGCCGCCGTCCGGGAAAGACCCGCTCGCTGGTTCGCCGGCGTGGCCATTGCGCTCTTCGCCGGAATCGCGCTGGCGCTTGCCTGGGCGCTGCCTGCCGCCGCTGTTGCCGGCGAGCGATTCGGCGTCGAGGTCAACTGGCAGCAGATGGCGGGCCGCATGGTCCACAGTGCTTCGCACCTGCAGCCCTGGTGGTACCTGCCCATCCTGCCTTTGATGCTGTTGCCGTGGGCGGCATGGCCGGATTGGTGGCGGCAATTGCGTGCCGCCCTGCGTGCCGGGGAGCCCGGCGTGAGATTCTGCCTGGCCTGGCTCGCGTCATTTCTGGTGTTTTGCGTCGTCAGCGCAAAGCAGCCCCACTATCTGCTGCCGCTGATTCCCGCCGTTGCACTGCTCGTCGCGCGCTCCGTCTCGATCACTGCGGCGATGTCCTATACGGAAGGGCGGCGGCTCGCCATGCTGCCGCTCGCCTTGCCGGGAGCGGTATTGGCGGCCGGTTTTCTGGGACCGGAGGGATGGCACGGCGGCTGGCTCGGCGACGTGCATCCGGGCTGGGGCATCGCGATCCTCGTGGCAGTCGGCTGGGCTGCATTGCCCGACCGGATGACGATGCCATCTGCCGTGCTGCGTATCCACGTTGCAACGGTCGTCACGGTGGCGCTCCTGATCACGGCGCTTCATGGATCGCAGGCGGGGCGCAGCTTCGACACCCGCGGCGCGGGCCGCGAGATCGCGAGCCTGCAGGCCAGTGGCGTCGTGATCGCCTATTGGGGCGCCTATCGCGGCCAGCTGGGATTCACGGGCCGCCTGACCGAGATGATGCCGGAGACGCGGGACATCGAAAGCCTGCGCGCGCTGGTGGCGCGCGAGCCCGGCGCGCGCGTGCTGGTCGAGTCGCGCCGCAATCCGCTGCTTGCGGCGGGCGTTCCGCCGCAGGCCGCATTCGCCTATCGCCGCGGGTTCTGGTCCATCTGGCCGGCACGGCAACTGCTCGCCGATCCCGGCATCCTGCGCTTGATCCGCGCGAGGCCCCGATTGCGGGACTGAGCGCCCGTTTACTCGATGATCACCTTGCGCGGCTTCTTCGTTTTTTTCTCGCGTACTGCCGCGATGCGCTCTTCGGTCGCCTTCTCGAGCGTCATGATCCGGCAACTCTCCGTGCGCCCGAACTCGCGGTAGACGATGTTGTCGCGCCCATAACCGCAGATCTGGCCATTGCCGTCGCCGTCGACGGCAGCGAGCGCGGTCTGGTTCTGCAGGTCAAAGCAGCCCGGCGTGATTTCCGCAAGGAAGGGTACTTTCTTGCCGAAGCCGTAGAGCAGGATGTGGCGGTTGTCCAGCGGCTCGAATCCCGTGATCTGCGACTCGAACACGCAGGCATCTGTCCGCTCGGTTCGCGGGGCATCGCCTGTCTGCGGCGGCTTCGCGGCGCAGGCTGAGAGCAGGGCGATCGGCAGGGCAAGCAGCAGGAGTCTCATGGGCGTCCCCAGGGGCATTGACGCCCATTGGACCGGCAGGGTCAGCGCGGGTTCCGGCGCGGGCGGTCAGTAGTCGTCGCGGTCGCCGTAATCCTCATCGTCGTCATCGTCGTCGTCATCATCGTCATCGTCGTCATCCCAGTCGTCGTCGTCATCGTCTTCCTCGAATTTCTCGTCCTTCGCTTTCTCGTCCTCGGACCCGGACCAGCCCTCGGGTTCCTCGGTCAGGTCGAGATCGAGTTCCTGCCAGGTCTCGTAGTCGATCTCCTCGACGTCCCCGTCCTCGTACTGAAGTTCGATGAGTTCCGCGTCCTCGTCGACCGAGAGGACCTGAAAGGTCTCCTCGTCCTCGAGACTCTCGTACCACTGGCCGGGTACCGGGTTGTGATCGCGGCCCATCAGGCTCCCTCGCTGCGGTTCGCGCGGTGGCGATACCCTGGAATCGGCCCGATATTACGGTCGTGGGCCAATGCGAAGCAACGCCGGATGCGCCGTCCCGGACTGGTTGGCGCTTGACTTGGGCGCGACAGCCCCCATGCAAGGAGCCTGCACCGCCACCGGCGGAAGGAGGATTGAAATGACATTGATTCGCTGGGAACCGTTCAGGGAACTGGACGATTTCATTTCGCGCTACAACCCCTATTTCGGGCGACTGGCTGCCAACCGGCAGGCAACGCCGGAAGCTTCGCCGCAGGCAACGCCCACGTGGGCGCCTGCCGCCAACATCTCCGAGACCGACATGGAATATCTGATCAAGGCGGAACTGCCCGAAGTCAGCAAGGATGACGTCAAGGTCACCGTGGACGATGGCGTCATCACGATCAGCGGCGAACGCCGCAACGAGCTCGAGCACAAGGACGAGAAGCTGCACCGGATCGAAAGCTTCTACGGCAACTTTTCACGCAGTTTCCGTCTCCCCGAAAACGCCGATGTCGGCGCGATCCAGGCCGAGAGCAGGAACGGCGTCCTCAAGGTCCGCGTGCCGAAGCAGCCCGCGGCCCGCCCAAGGACGGTCGAAGTACAGGTAAACTGACGGGATCCCGGCGGCGGCGCCCTGAGCGCTGCCGCCGGCTGGCCACTGCCAGGAGGTCCCATGGCGACCGAGTTCGACGAGATCCGGCGGAAACTGCTGCTACACAAGCAGGAGCTGCTGACGCGCGCCGCGAAGGTCCGCGCCGATATCACGCGCTCGTCCGGGCCGCTGGACAAGGACTTCGCCGAGCAAGTGGTCCAGATGGAGAACGACGCCGTGCTCGCCGGCATCGGCGAGGCAACCAAGCAGGAGCTTGCGCAGATCAACCGCGCCCTCGCCCAGCTCGACCAGGGCACTTATGGCCAGTGCAGTTCCTGCGGCCAGCCGATCGGCGCACGGCGCATGAGCGCGCTGCCGTATTCCGACCTCTGCATATCCTGCGCCGAAGCCGCAGGCTGATCACACCCGACAGCCACGGCATTCATGCCCCAGTACAAAGTACCCCTGCGTGAATTCCGCTTCGTCCTGCACGAGGTGCTGCGCGCCGAACAGCATTACCGCGAGCTGGGACGCGGGGACGTGAACGCCGAGCTGATCGACAGCGTTCTCGGGGAATGCGCACGATTCGCCGAGGACATCGTCGCGCCGACCAACCAGATTGGTGACCGGGTCGGCGTCCGTCGCACCGACGACGGGCGCGTCATCACGCCTCCCGGTTTCATCGAGGCCTATCGGCAGTACGTCAACGATGGCTGGGCGGCGCTCTGCGGCGCGACGGAGTACGGCGGCCAGGGCCTGCCCGAGAGTTTCGGCGGCCCGATCGGCGAGATGCTCGTCTCAGCCAACATGTCGTGGAAGCTCTACAGCGGACTGACCGACAGTGCGGTCATGTGCGTGGAGAAGCACGCCAGCGAGGAACTGCGCCGGCTGTATCTGCCGAAGATGATCCGGGGCGTGTGGAGCGGCACCATGTGCCTGACGGAATCCCACGCCGGCACGGATCTCGGGATCATGCGCACGCGCGCCGAGCCGGACGGCCAGGGCAGCTACCGGATCAACGGCACGAAGATATTCATCACGAGCGGCGAGCACGACCTGGTCGAGAATATCGTGCACATGGTGCTGGCCAAGCTGCCGGACGCGCCCTCAGGCTCGCGCGGCATCAGCCTGTTCCTCGTGCCGAAATTCCTGCCGGACGCCGCGGGCAATGCCGGCGCCGCCAACGGCGTCAGCTGTACGAGCGTCGAGCACAAGCTCGGCATCCACGGATCCGCGACCTGCGTGATGAATTTCGAGAATTCGCGCGGCTGGCTGATCGGCGAACTGAATGGCGGGCTCAAGTGCATGTTCACGATGATGAATCATGCGCGGCTCTGGGTCGGCCTGCAGGGTCTCGCGCAATGCGAAGGCGCTTACCAGATCGCGCTCGCCTACGCGCGCGAGCGGCGGCAGGGCCGCAGCTCGAGTGGCGGTGGCAGCTCGGCCGCCGATCCGATCATCGGTCATCCGGATGTGCGACGCATGCTGCTGACGCAGAAGGCGTTGATCGAGGGCGGCCGCGTGCTGACCTACCTCGCCGGGATGCAGATGGACCGGGCATTGCACGATCCCGATCCAGCCGCGCGCGAGCATGCAGACGGGCTGCTCGCGATCCTGACGCCGGTCGTCAAGGGTTTCGTGACGGACATGTCGCTGGAGTGCACGAACCTGGCGATTCAGGTGCACGGCGGCCATGGCTACGTGCGTGAAACCGGCGTCGAGCAGTACGCGCGCGATGCGCGGATCAGCGCGATCTACGAAGGTACGAATGGCATCCAGGCGCTCGATCTGCTGGGCCGCAAGGTGCTGGGCTCCGGCGGTGAGCTCGCACGCCTGCTCGGCGGTGAAATCGGCGGTTTCTGCGAGCGGCATGCGCGCTCCGGGGAACTGGCCGAGTATGTGACGCGCCTGACCGGCCTGCTGAAGGAATGGAGCGAGGCGACCGAGAGCATTGCAACCCGTGCGGCGCGCAACCCGGACGAGATGGGCGCGGCGGCCACGGACTACCTGGAGCTGACCGGCTACCTTTGCCTGGCATGGTGCTGGGCGCGCAGCGCGGCAGTCGCGGTCGCGGCACTGCACAAGGGCGTGGCCGACCCGGATTTCTACACGGCCAAGCTCGCGACCGCCCGGTTCTATT
>JBATEA010000515.1:0-4580 GCA_049663745.1 Steroidobacteraceae bacterium
GCGGGCCTGCTCGCGGAGGATGGCGAGCCGCGCGGCTTTCAGTGTCGGGTCGTAGTAGGGATTCAGGTTGTCGAGTCCGATCACCTCGTCGCCGCGTGCAAGCAGCTGCTGCGCGACGTGAAAGCCGATGAATCCCGCAGCCCCGGTGACGAGCACCCGCATCAGAGCCGCCCGTCGGTCCGATTGCGCCCAAACACGTACTTGATGTCGTAGAGGATGTGCTTGCGCTTCGCGAAGCGTCGCACGGCGGATATGCCGAGCTCGCGGAATTGGCGGTGACCGACCGCGACGACGACCGCGTCGTAGCGCCCTTTCACGGGCATTTTAATGGGCCGGATGCCGTATTCCTTGCGTGCCTCGCGCGCGCTGACCCAGGGGTCCCAGACGTCCACGGTCGCGCCGTATGCCTCGAGTTCCTTGACGAGATCCGCGACCTTCGAGTTGCGCAGGTCCGGGCAGTTTTCCTTGAACGCGAGGCCGAGCACCAGTACGCGCGACGATTTCGGGTGAATGCGCCGCGCGGTCATCAGGCGCACGATTTCGCCCGCGACGTAGAGCGCCATGTTGTCGTTGATGCGCCGCCCGGCCAGGATCATCTCCGGGTGGTAGCCGATCTGCTGTGCCTTGTGCGTCAGGTAATAAGGATCCACGCCGATGCAATGGCCGCCCACCAGGCCGGGCCGGAACGGCAGGAAGTTCCACTTGCTGCCGGCGGCCTGCAGCACTTCCTCGGTGTCGATGCCGAGGCGGTTGAAGATCATCGCCAGTTCGTTGATCAGCGCGATGTTGACGTCACGCTGCGTGTTCTCGATGACCTTGGCGGCCTCGGCGACCTGGATGCTGGACGCGCGGTGCGTGCCCGCCTTGATGATCGAGGCGTAGAGCTTGTCAACGAACTCGGCCGCCGCCGGCGTCGAGCCGGCCGTGACTTTCCTGATGGTCGTCAGCCGGTGCTGCTTGTCGCCCGGATTGATGCGCTCCGGGCTGTAGCCTGCATAAAAGTCGCGGTTGAATTTCAGGCCGGATACGCGCTCGAGGATCGGCACGCAGATCTCTTCGGTACAGCCGGGATAGACCGTGGATTCGTAGATCACGATGTCGCCACGCTTCAGAACCTCGCCCACCGAGGCGCTCGCCTTCTCGAGCGGCGTCAGGTCCGGCTGCTTGTGGTCGTCGATCGGTGTGGGCACCGTCACGATGAAGACGCGACAGCGTCGCAGGTTCTTGAGATCGGACGTGAATTTCAGGCGCTTCGCGGCGCGCAGTTCGCGCGGCTCCACCTCCAGCGTCCGGTCGCGGCCGCGCGACAGCTCGGCGATGCGCTCGGGACTCACGTCGAAGCCCACGGTCTCGTAGTGGCGTCCGAACTCCACCGCCAGCGGCAGGCCGACATAGCCAAGCCCGATCACGCCGATGCGGCAGCGCTGCAGGCTCAATGAATCGGTCTTCTTGCGGGCCATTCCGTTTCCTCAGTGCCGGCCGGATGTGCGGAAGAGCGCCGGCCCGCCGGTCGTGCGTTCGATGGTTTCGAGCAGCTGTTCGTGCGCGGCAAGCTCCGTGGCGTTCGCCTGGATCACCGGGATGCGCA
Source organism: Steroidobacteraceae bacterium (assembly GCA_049663745.1). Lineage (GTDB taxonomy): Bacteria > Pseudomonadota > Gammaproteobacteria > Steroidobacterales > Steroidobacteraceae > SCUD01. The sequence continues at coordinate 1,589 of JBATEA010000515.1, forward strand.
GCTCGCCGCGGGCCGTGCGCCTCTCGGCCTCCCGCGCCGGGCCCGCTGCCGTCGGTTCGCTGTGAAGGCTGAACGCGGCCTGGCCGCCGGTCATCGCGAGGTAGACATCGGCCAGGATGCCGGCGTCGAGCAATGCGCCGTGCAGGTCACGCCGCGAATTGTCCACGCCATAGCGCTTGCAGAGTGCATCGAGGCTGTTGCGCTGGCCGGGATGCATGCCGCGCGCCAGCGTGAGCGTATCGAGCACCGTGCAGTGTTGCGCGATCGTCCTGCCCGTTTCCGTGCGCGCGAGCTCGGCGTCGAGAAAGCCGACGTCGAAAGGCGCGTTGTGGATCACGAGTTCGCTGCCGGCGATGAACTCGAGGAACTCGCTGGCGATCTCGGCAAAGCGCGGCTGGCTCGCCAGGAATTCGTTGGTGATGCCGTGCACCGCGAGCGCCCCCGCCTCGACTTCGCGTTCCGGCCGCAGGTAGCGGTGCCAGGTGCGCCCGCTCGGTCGCCGGTGGAGCAATTCCACGCAGCCGATCTCGATGATGCGGTGCCCTTCCGAGAGTTCGAGCCCCGTGGTTTCAGTGTCTAGGACGATCTGACGCACGATGCGCAAGGATACCAGAGCAGGTCAGCCCAGTTCGTCGATGCCCCGGTTGGCCAGCGCGTCGGCGCGCTCGTTTTCCGGATGCCCGTCATGGCCACGCACCCAGTGCCACTCGACGTCGTGAATCGTCGCGAGCTCATCCAGCCGCTGCCACAGGTCCCGGTTCTTGACCGGCTTGCGATCCGACGTGCGCCAGCCGCGCGCCTTCCAGTTTGCGATCCAATCGGTGATGCCCTGGCTCACATACTGCGAATCGGTGTAGAGCTCGATCTTGCAGCGCTGCCGGAGGGCCTCCAGCGCGCGAATCGCCGCGGTCAGTTCCATGCGGTTGTTGGTCGTCGCTTTCTCGCCGCCGTAGATCTCGCGTTCGCGCCCGCTCGAACGCAGGATCGCGCCCCAGCCGCCCGGACCCGGATTGCCGCGGCAGGCACCGTCCGTGAAGATCTCGACGCGCGTCAAGAGGCGCGCCGCGCAGCCGGTTCGGCGACGCCGATCACGGCGGTGCGCATACGGGTGCGCAGGCGCACCGGCGTCATCGAATGCACGCGCTTGCGCGCGTGCAGCAGGTAGGCGCCGGACATGCGCGGCCAGGCGCGGCGCCCGATGCGCTCGAGCCAGCCGCGGGCCTTTCCGGTGTGCAGCGCGCGGATGGGCGGCGCGTACAGGTATCGCTCCGCTGCGCCGACCTCGAAGCCCAGCAACTTGAGCCAGTCCGCCAGCCGGCTCTCCGAAATCGTGCGCTTGAGTCCCGGCGGGCAGCCGCCGCGCGTGAAAGCATTGCGCAACGACCAGCTGCTGAGCGGTTCGAAGCCGAGCACGAGCAGCTCGCCCTCGCCCCGCAGCACGCGCCCCACTTCGCGCAGCACTTCGTGCGGGTCGGGTTCGAACTCCAGCGTGTGCGGCAGCAGCATCACGTCAACGCTGTCCGACTGCAGTGCGAGCGCGGAAGGTTCCGCGATGAGCGCGGCGCCCGGCGTGCCCGGCATCGCGACCAGCGCCGTGCGGCGCGTGCGAGCCTGCGCCAGGAACGCATCGGGCTCGCCCCAGGCGCCGATCTGCACGCAATGCAGGCCGAACGCGCATTCGAGCGAGCTGCCGACGCACGCGCGCTCCTGCTCGAGCAGCATCTGTCCGAGCGGCCCTGCCAGCCACTCGCCACGGTCTCCGGGGCGCGCATTCATGCCGAGAGCATACTAAGATTGCCCGTCTCCGCAACGGCCGCCGCCACCGGGTAGTAGTGGGAAAGCTGCACGTCAGACCGATCCCGGCATTCAAGGACAACTACATCTGGCTGCTCGCGGGGCTGGACGATCCAGCGCATGTTGCGGTCGTCGATCCGGGCCAGGCGGCGCCCGTGCTCGGCGAACTGGCGGCCGGGAAACTGCGGCTGGACGCGATACTGCTGACGCACCATCATGCCGACCATGTGGGCGGGACCGCGGAACTGGTTGCTGCGACGGGCGCGGCCGTTTTCGGGCCGGCCCGCGAGCGCATGCCGGTGGAGGTCCAGCGGCTCCGGGGCGGCGATCATGCGCGCCTGCCGGCGCTCGGTCTCGAGTTCGTGGTCATCGATGTCCCAGGGCACACCGCCGGCCATATCGCCTATTTCGGCCACGAGGCGCTCTTCTGCGGCGACACGCTGTTCAGCGCGGGCTGCGGGCGCCTGTTCGAGGGAACAGCCGAGCAGATGCTTTCCTCTCTTGAGGCCCTGGCCGCTCTTCCGGACTCGACCCGGGTATTTTGTGGCCATGAGTACACGGTCGCGAACCTGCGCTTTGCCATGACTGTCGAAGCGGATAATTCGGAAATTGTGGACTATGCCCGCCGGGCCGGGGCCCTGAGGGCTGAAAACCGGCCGACTTTGCCCTCAACGATCGGGCTTGAGAAGCGCGTCAATCCATTCTTGCGCAGCCGGCTTGACAATATCCGGTCATCGGCAGAAAGCCATGCCGGTGCGGCGCTACCGACGCCGGTCGCAGTTTTTGCGGAAGTCCGGGGCTGGAAGGACTCATTTTGATGATGTTGCCGTTGAAGACTTCGTTGCGCATCGCCTTGTTCGGCGCCTGGCTGCTGTGCGCGGCCGGTTGCGCGACGGCCCCGGCGATCGACGGCGATTCACTGCCTGACCCGGTGATCGTCAATGACCCGGTCACTGGTCCGCCGATGGAAGAGCCCGAGTTGCCGCCGCCGCTGCCGGTGCCCGAGCAGAGCGCGCCGGTGGATGACGAGGGCCCGCCCGAGCCGATCGCCTACGGCGATGTCTTCGACCGCATCCGCAAGAACCTGGCGCTGCCGGACGTGGAACATCGCCGCGTGGAGTCCGAGATCGCCTGGCTGCAGCGCAACCCGGATTACCTCGCCCGCGCCATGGGCCGTGCGCAGCGTTACCTGCACCAC